>JBFZEO010000136.1:0-9437 GCA_041306845.1 Spirochaetota bacterium | reverse complement strand
CGCGTCTTTAGAATTTACTGCAAGATTGAGCAAAACCTGCTCCATCTGCCCGCGGTCGGCTTTTATAAGACTGAGATTTTCATCGAGCGATGTATCAACAACTATTTTTTCTCCAAGCAGTCTTGCGAGCATCTTTATTATGTTTCTCACAGACTCATTGAGATTAAATATCTCCGGTTTCAGGATCTGTTTTCTGCTGAATGCTAATAACTGATCGGTAAGTGATGCCGCTCTGTTAGCAGCTTTATTAATACTTGTCATATCTGAGTATATTTCACTATCTCTCGGCAGCTCTGATAATATAATCTCAGTATTGCCTATGATGACAGTTAAGAGATTATTAAAGTCATGAGCTATCCCTCCGGCTAACCTGCCTACAGATTCCATCTTCTGAGACTGTCTATACTCATCTTCCAGTCTTATACGGTCAGTAATATCCTCTCCGGATGCAAGAAATCCTTTAATCTTATCTCCCTCTTTTATACAGCCGTTAACCCATTTAACAAACCGTTTTTCCCCGGATTTTGTTATAACGTTACACTCATATCCCTTGACGGTAAATTCCTCATTCTCACTGCCGGAGTTGATAACCTTAAAAAACATCTCCTTTATATGATCTCTTACACTCTCGTCTATCAAATCAAACCACGATCTCCCGATAATCTCCATCTCAGAGTATCCGAGAATCTCAATCCCCTTTTTGTTTATAAGTGTTACAATCCCGTTATTGTCAAGAGAGATAATTATAACCCCGACAATATTGATATAAAAAAGACTCATCTCTTTCTCGGCGATAAGCTGGTTGTATATATTTGCCACTTTTTCATTATTGGAATTAATAACAAGATCGATATTTTTGAGGTGTTTTCTAAACTTATGGGTATACTTGACATAGACGCCTTTTATAACTATAGAAAAAAATAGGAAAATTAAAAAAATCACCCCGGTCATTAACAAAAAACTCCGGTAAAAAGATGCTGAAATGATTTTCTTATCCACAACAACCACAGAGTAATATCCGTTATTCATAATATCACTTATAAAGAAGTATTTATCATCATAAAATCTGTATTTTGAATACTCATCTATGGCTGGTAAAATAAAATCTGAGTGAATATCAATTAGTTTAAATCCGTCCTTGTGATATATACTGTAGATAAAATCGGAGTCAAAAGTGTATTTCTTTGCAGAATGGTTAATTCCGTCAAAATTATATCTGTATGAAGCAACTATATAGACATCCCCGGAAATAAGCTTTTTTATATGAATTAGAAAGTTTTTTCTTTGACAGGTTATTAAAACATCCTTATCTGATAGTTTATTTATGATATCATTGGCTCCGGAAAAATTTTTATTATACTCATAAACCGCTCTAAGATTTCTAAAATCAACAAGCATTAAGTTTATAAGATTTTTGTCTCTGTAAACAAAATCATCAAAAATAAAATTGTTTTTTTCGAGGCGAGCATAGTTCTTATTAAAAAAAGATGCGATATAATCCGTATTATAAATAAAAGATTTAATTTTAGTCTCTATATCGGATCTGAACACTTCTGAAACCACACTCAGATAGTCTGTTTTGCTCTCCTTACTCGCTTTAAACGAAAAAAAGTACCCTAAAGTTAAGAAAATTATTGATATGAGAAAAAACATGAGAACAGTATAAAAGAATATTTTCTTTTTAAACTTTATAAGATCAACATTATCCATTAAAAAACCCGTCCGACATTCAATTTTAACCATTATATTTCAGTAATCCATAATAATCAAGATAAAAAATCACTTACAGAAATCAGTTACTATTATAAAGGCATCTCTAATTACCTCACTTGGTTTCATACTCGTCTATGAGAAAAACTACTTTGTTTAAAATGGAAAGCAGGTTATTAGAGGTGCCCACAAGAAATTCGAGTGTATCAGATTCTAATATTCAATCCCCTCACGTGACCTCATTCCGCCTGAGTACGGGTGTTTTACTGCCTTCATCTCGGTAACAAGGTCAGCGATATCTATAAGCCAGCCCGGAGCATCTCTGCCTGTCAGCACAACTTCGCATCTCCTCAAGTCACTTTCCAGGAATGAACGTAGTTTGTTTATATCAACTATATTTTTATTGATGCAATGGATCATCTCATCCATAATAATAAGATCATATTTATTCTCTTTAATAGAATCCATGAGAACATCAAGACTATTGTTATTTTCATCATACATAACAATTCTATCATCTTCTGACGCTTTCCACAAAAATTTCGGATTTTTGTTAACCTGCATATAATCAAGTCCCGATATCTTCCCAAGTATATTCACCTCCCCCGAATCTCCCGACTTGAGATACTGAGCAAATAAAACCTTGAGCCCCCTTCCTGCCGCCCTCACCGATAATCCGACAGAAGCTGTGGTTTTACCCTTACCCTCTCCGGTATATATCTGAATAAGTCCTCCATTCATCACCATGCTCCTCATTAAACACAAAAAATAATAACATTCTTAATGAAATATATAAAATATTATTTTATAATGTAAACCAATTCTTGATGGAATATATAAAAACACATTAGGATACGGTACGTGAGGGATAAAATATGGAAAAAATATATAATAAAGGCGATATTATAATCAAGCAGGGAGATAATTCTAACAAGAACCTTTTCATTCTCAAAAAAGGGACACTCGTTGTTCAGAGAGCCGTAAATGGAACAATCATTGACTGCGGATACATGCGTGACGGGGATATCTTTGGGGAGATATCCATGATACTCAACATGGAGCGCGCAGCTTCAATCATGTCAAAAGAGGACGGCACAGTGGTAGAAGAGCTTAATAGGATAACTTTCCTCGAGGCTGTCAGAAAAGATCCGGAGATAGCATGGAAAATACTCTCTAACCTCGCAATAAGAACTCAGACACTCAATGAGATACAGGGACAGATAGCCGATCCTAAAACTTTAAGGACGTTTCTCTTTGGCGTTTAGTGTTAATATCAACTTTACCCGATGATATGAAAAAAATCCTTAAAATTACAGGAAAGAGATCATCTTGCCGGATAAATGTTAACAGTAAAATAAATTGTTAACATAATTTTAACAATCATGAGTTATAAGAAAAAGATTTTAATGACTTATAAATCTAAAAAAATGAAAATGTTCTTCTAAAAACCAGCTTTTGATAGATTGTAAATTTTGACCATAAGATAAAAATTTACAATCTAAAACCCCAAATTAGTTTTTTAGAGGGATACCAAAAAGATTAAAATAATGTGGTTATTGCAAAAATCAAGTTAACTTGATTTTAAGTACGCCATAATGCGATATAATCGCATTATAGACTGGTCACGTCGCTACGCTTTGTTGCTCGTCATGCGTCCTGGCTGGTCGCAATCTTCGATTGCTGCCGCCCATGCAATCCGAGAAACCTTTTGCAAAAATTCTATAGAAAAAAGTATTTTTGCAATAGGCTCTAAATAAATATATTTTAAACGACGGTTTAAAAAAATGCAGGGAGGCTTTATGAACTATTATGCAGGAATCGACCTTGGCGGTACCAAGATTTACGGAATCATAATTAATGAATCCGGCGAGATCCTGGCAAGGGACAAGATAAAAGTCGGTGAAAATAAGGAGATAGAGTCTGTCATTGAACTTATTGAAAAATGCTACAAAAATGCTTTAGATAAATCCGGATTAAAAGAGTCTGACATAAAGACTATAGGGATAGCTGTTCCGTCCGCTGTAAATGTAGAGAGCGGCATTCTACTCAACGCCCCGAACCTCGGCTGGAAAGATGTAAAAATAGGACTCATGCTAAAAGAACGTTTGGGAAAACCTGTTTATACTGATAACGATGTTAACATGGGAACCTTTGGAGAATACTCATTCGGTAAAGCTAAAAATCACAAGAATCTATATGGAATCTTTGCCGGAACAGGTGTCGGCGGCGGATATATCTCAGGCGGCAAGTTAGAACGGGGGATCGGATTTACCGCCGGTGAAGTTGGGCACCTGACCGTTAAAATAGACGGACCAAGATGCAACTGCGGAAATAACGGATGCCTCGAAGCGATTGCCGGTAAGATCGGAATAATCAATTATCTAAAAAAGAAAGTTGACATAAAAGGCAAGCAAACTCTGCTCGATGCTATCTCTCCGGAATGGAGAAACGGGATCGGCTCGTCTGCACTAAGAAAAGCAATACAAGGTAAGGATAAACTCGTAATAAAAGCTGTTAACAAGTCAGCTATAGCGATAGGGATCGCCTGTGCCGGTATCATTAATCTTATCGGAGTTGATGCCATAATAGTCGGCGGCGGTATTATAGAGGAGATGGCGGATATATACATGCCGATAATAAAATCTACTATCAAAAAGTATTCGATAGCCGGCGGCTCCGACAATGTTGAGATAATTCAGTCCGAGCTGGGCGATGACGCGGTTGCCCTCGGGGCGGCATGGTCTGCAACACGACCGGAAAATATAAAATATTTAATCAAGTAGTTAGTTAAGGATAATCAGATATGAAGAAAAAGACAGTCTCCGCTATAGATATCGGGTCAAGCTCTGTAAGAATGCTTGTAGCGGAACTAAAAGATAACTCTTATGAAATAATTGAAGATGTGAGACAACCGGTTAAACTTGGTAAAGATACCTTTTTCAGAGGTAAGATACTCAGATCAACGATAGATGAGACCATTTTCATTCTCAACAAATACAAGAAACTCTGTGAAGAATACAAAGTTACCGAGATAAAGGCCGTCGCAACTACCGCTGTTAGAGAGTCGTCAAATGCTGATATTTTTATCGACAACATAAAAGCCTACACCGGCATAGATGTTGAGGTGATCGATGCCACCAAAGAGACCGAATACATCCACAAAGCACTCACCGGCATCATACAAGCCGAAGAGAATACCAATAATTTCAGATGCTTTGTCGAAGTCGGTTCCGGAACGGTAGAGATAACAATCTTTGATAATGACTACATACTATATTCAACATCACTGCCGATAGGAGCACTTAAAGCACGGCAGCTGTTTACAAAAGAATATATACAGGACAGTTCAAATTTTGCAAATTACCTTAACATAATAGTAGATCATGAACTGCGTGTCCTCAAAAACTCGATACCGATGAAAAACATCTCAAAGATTTACGGCATAGGAATGGAGATTGAGCAGTTATCAAAAGTTCTCGGTAAAAATTCAAACGAACAGGTCTCTTCTATCAAAATGGCTGATCTCTCAAAACTCTGCGAAACAATCCACAGCTATTCCAAAGAGGAAATTATGCATAGGATCAAAGTCAACTATGACCTGGCAGAAAATTTTCATTCTTCAAGCAACATCTTTTTATCGATAATCAAATTTTTCCAATGCGATGAGATATTTATCCCTCAGATTACGTTAAAAGAGTGTCTGATACTTGATATGGTCAACAAAGATACACCGGAAGCATTCTCATTAAAACTTGAAAAACAGATAATGATAAACTCTAAAAACATCGGAAAATCTTTTAATTACGATGAAACCCACGCCATGAGAGTTATGTACTTCGCTATAAAAATATTTGATGCAACTAAAAATATACATAAACTGACAAGCCATGAAAAATGCTACCTGATAGCAGCATCGATCCTGCACGATGTCGGATTATCAATATCAAACAGAGAACATCATAAACATTCTCTGTACATAATAAAAACGCAGAACTTCTATTACTTTACCGATAAGGAAAGAAAGATAATAGCAAATATCGCAAGATACCACAGAAGATCGCCGCCTAAATCCACACATTCCGAATACCAGGCATTTAAGCACGAGGACAAAATGATTATATGTAAACTTGCCTCCATTCTTAGACTGGCGGAGAGTCTTGACAGTAACCATCTGCAGCTCGTATCTGATATCGATATCGAGATAAAAAGAAATACAATGATAGTAAAAGCCCGGGTTAAACAAAATATCTATGCCGAGACATACTCTTTTGATGCAAAAAAAGATCTTTTTGAAGATTTTTTCGGTTTTAATGTCAAACTCGAAGTAAAAATATTAGGGAATATCTAAAAATCTGCGTTAAAATAAAATATAGGATTGCCAAGCTAAAGGAGTCAACAAATATATGTGTGCCGATAAAAGATCAATTGATACTAACCCAGCAAAAATTCCGTTGTTTAACAGGGAATTAAGCTGGCTTGAATTCAACTATAGAGTACTTGAGGAGGCTCTTGATAAGTCAAACCCTCTCCTCGAGAGACTTAAATTTATATCAATATTCACCTCCAACCTCGATGAATTCTTCATGGTTAGAATTTCCGGTATAATTTCACAGGTCAGGTCTGGATTATCGATAACACTGCCCTCCGGTGATACTCCGGGTGAGCTCCTTAACAAATTAAAAGAGAGGATCCTTTCCCTTGTTAAAGAGCAGCATGAGTGTTTTACGAACGAAATTCTGCCAGAGTTAAAGAATGAGGGTTTTGAGTTTTATACCGCAAAAACACTCCCTAAAATTTATATAGACCAACTTAAAGAGTTGTTTATGAATAAACACTTTCTGATACTGACACCAATGGCAATCGATCCGGCACACCCATTCCCATTCCTCTCCGGCAAACTACTGAACCTCCTTATCAAACTCGAAGGTCCGGACGCCTCACAACCGCTCTTTGCTGTTATCCCGCTCCCATCTAAAAACAGATTTGTTCCCGTAGTAACCGGTAACAAAGAGCAAAAATACATTCTCATCGAAGAATATGTGAAACTTTTTGCCGATACGCTCTTTAAGGGGTACAACATTTTAAATACTTGCACGTTCAGGATAACGAGGGACGCAGAAATATCTCTCGACGAGGACGATGTTAATCTCTTGTCTGCTGTAGAATCTGGACTGAAACAGAGAGATCGGGGATACCCTATAAGACTAGAGGTTGAGAATACAAATGATAAGGAACTTATAGATTTCTTATACCAGAATATACAGTTCGTAAAAGGGTTTGATTTTAATATTGACGGATTTCTTGACCTGTCATCATTCTTTCCGATAGCATTAACTCCTGGATATGAGCACATTAAGGGGCAGAACCTACCGCCGTCAACATCGATAATTTTTAAAGATCAAAAGAAAGATATTTTCTCAACAATTTCTAAACAGGATATCATGCTTTTTCATCCATTTGAATCCTTTGATCCTGTTGTAAATTTCATAGATACCGCCGCCGAGGATCCGCAGGTACTCGCAATCAAAATGACACTTTACCGGACGTCAGGCGACTCGCCGATCATATCTGCACTAAAAAAAGCAGCTGATAACGGTAAACAAGTAACTGTTATCGTTGAAGTTCGTGCCCGCTTTGATGAGGCTCAGAATATAACCTGGGCAAAGCAGCTTGAGCAGTCCGGCTGTCATGTGACTTATGGCGTTGTTGGCCTGAAAACACACAGTAAAATTGCGCTTGTTGTACGTGATGAAGAGGAAGCCATAAAACGGTACATTCATCTGTCAACCGGTAACTATAACGACAAAACAGCCCGTATATACACAGACATAGGTCTATTCACAGCTCGAAAGTCTTTTGGAATGGATGTTTCTGCCGTTTTTAATCTGTTGACAGGGTACTCCGCACCTCCGAGATGGAAAAAAATAGTTACGGCGCCTCTCGATCTCCGGACTTTCTTTTATGAAAGAATTAATATTGAAAAAGAACACGCATTAAGCGGCGGTAAGGCTAAGATTGTAGCAAAGATGAATGCTCTTATAGATATGGAAATGATAAATGCACTTTATGAAGCATCTAAAGCCGGTGTGGATATATATCTTATTATCCGCGGGATGTGCCGTCTGAAACCGGGCCTAAAGGGGATAAGTGAGAATATAAAAGTAATTTCTATCGTTGATCAGTTTCTCGAACATTCAAGAATATTTTATTTCTATAATGCCGGAGAGGAGAATATATATTGCTCAAGTGCCGACTGGATGGAACGAAATCTCGATAAAAGGGTTGAAATCTTATTCCCCATAGAAAGTGAACCGCTAAAAAATGAGGTAAAAAGCGTACTTAAAATAATACAGAAAGATAATCAGAAAGCACGAGTATTAAAACAAGACGGAAAATACTACAAGGTAGATCTGAAGGAAAATGAAGCCAAAGTCAGATCACAAAGAGAACTGTATAATTACTTCTATAGGAAGAACAATCCTCAAAAAGATGGAACAGACTTTGAGTTTATACCTAAAGCAAGTCCCGACAATCAGTATATAACAGGGGAAATAACAACTAATAATGATAAAGAGTAGGCTTTTAAGCCTCTTCATCATTATTTCACTCCTAATTATTGTTTTCCAGCAGGCTCTATAATTAAAAAAATGGAGAGGCTTTTCCAATAATGGCGTACTTAAATGAAACATCCTGCAAAAATTCTGCAGAGAACTGATATTTTTTCAAGGGGCTGTAGAGCCTCTATAATAATATTTTTATTTACCCTTATAGATAGAAGCATCAATACCAAGGAGCTCAGCCAGCATAGTTACCTTGGATGCCTCTGAATCAGTTACCTCACTATCGGCAGAAATAATTTTTAAAAAGTTATCAAATAACTTTTTAAGATCCTCTTTAGTAAACTCTTTTTTTATGAAATTAAGAGCCTCTTTAAAATTATCGGTGTTACCCTCTTTGTATCTTATGATGTATAAATCGGCATAACTCTTTATAACATCAGATGTTATACCATAAATGCTGCCGATCTCAATAATCTCGTTAATCTCCTCCGAATCAAATTTTCCATCAAATTCTGAGACTGTAAAAAGCATCTCCAGTATAGCTGTATTTATATCCACAAAACTCTCCTGTACATTATCACTAACTCGTCAGTCAGTATACAGAATATGAATTATTTATGCAATAAAATATTTTGTAAAAATTATGTATATGTGCATTGCATTTTCATAAAAAAGCTATATAAATACATTATGACCGTTTTTATTTATGGTCATTTAATACAAGGTCGGATATAGATGAGCAATGAACAACAAGACATTATCAAAGAGGCTTCATTAAAACTGTTTAAAAAAATAGGTTTTGCAAAAACCTCAATTGCTGATATTGCAGCAGAATCAAACATAACTAAAGCAACTTTTTATAAAAACTATCATAGCAAAGAGGAAATCTTTTCAGCGATAATAGACGACCACTTTACCATTTTTATTGATAAAAATAAAATCGATCTATCCTCAAATAATATTTCAATCGAAAAGAAAATCGAATCTATATCAAGTGAGATATTTAATATCATAATCTATACAAAAGATCTGACACTTGGTTCTCTTGAGAATATAGATATCTATATAATAAAAAATATATCTAATATATTTGATAATTTCATCCCTACAGCTATTGTACTAATAAAAAATATTCTCAATAATTATACAAACAATTTTTGCTGTGAT
>JBFZEO010000131.1:0-4157 GCA_041306845.1 Spirochaetota bacterium | reverse complement strand
CGGAATCCTTAAAGACAATCTTAACCTCATCCCCGGAATTAAGCTCATTCCCGGACACAACAGCTTTGCCTGAACTATCATAAACAACACTATACCCACGTTTTAAGACATCGAGTGGGTTAAGGGCGCCAAGTCTGCTTGTTATAAGTGAAAAATTATTTCTTCTATCGTCCATTTTTGAGTTCCATCCAGACATAAACCTGTCGCGAACGAGATCAAATGAGTTTGAGTTATCGTCAAAAATTCTACCAAAAAGATTAGCAAGACGCTCTTTTTTCATATAAATGAATCTCGATTTTAGTAAATCGAGTTTTCCGTTAAAAGCGCCCTGTATCCGTAGTTTGTAGGAATCAATTCTGTTAAAAAGCTCATCACTATTCTGCACAACGATCTCAGCTGCTGCCGATGGTGTCGGAGCTCTGTAGTCGGCACACATGTCAGCAATTGTAAAATCGATCTCATGCCCGACACCGCTTATTATAGGAATCGACGCATCATAAATAGCATGAGCCACTATTTCCTCATTAAACGGCCAGAGATCCTCGATCGATCCACCGCCTCGTGCGACAATTAGCACATCTGCTCTATTTTTCCCATTAGAAATGAACTGACTGTCGGCATAATTAATCGCCCTGACAATATCAAATTTTGCATTATCACCCTGCACCGCCGCCGGATAAACTATCACCTCAACAGGTGAAAAACGCCTTTTTAAAACATTTAAGATATCCTGCAAAGCCGCACCAGTCGGAGATGTAACAATTCCTATTCTCGCCGGATACTCAGGAATGGGCTTTTTGTGCGACTCGTCAAAAAGCCCTTCGGATAAAAGTTTCTTTTTTAATTCCTCAAACTTAATAAAAAGTCCTCCGCTACCCAAAGGGGTCACGCTGGAAACTACGAGAGAATAGGAACCGCCCTTTTTATAAATATTTAACTTACCCTCAACAAGGATCTCAATCCCGTCCTCAAGATTTTTCTTACCAATCTTTGCAAGCTCATTAAAGATATCACGCTGATTATTCTTAAAAACAATGCAGCTTATGGAAGCCTCGTTGTCTTTCAGATTAAAATACCAAATCCCTCCGCTTGAGGGTCTAAAATTGGAAATCTCCCCTTTTATATAAACGGACCCAAAAGTTTTCTCAACGACTGTTTTGAGAATGTCGGTAAATGCGCTTACAGAGAGATACTTGTTATCTCCTGAACTAAAATTGTCCATAAAATACCTGCTTAATTAAGTTAGAACCCATTAAAACTTATACCATATTACAGGAGCTGATTGAACGGTTTTTTATAATTATTTTTATATTCATATCGTGTTACCATTCTGCTGGAGAATGTTATCACTCTTGCAAATAATGATAATTTGTTATATAAAGAATGGCGTTTGTAAAAAAAAATTAACTTTGCAAATGACTAAATAATCACTAAAATCAGGAGCGTATCTTAATGACCGAGATAGCGATAAATAACAATATATCCTCATTCATAGACTTTAACGGATCTATTGATAAAGAGATAACAATAAAGGGAATGATACAAAACCTTAGACTTTCAAACTGGGGCGGATTTCTGATGCTCCGAACCCCTAATTACATAATCCAATGTGTACTTGACGGTTCTAAACTCACAGGACTCGACGAACTAAAGGTGGAGTCTTCGATAAGCATAACAGGATTACTCGTAAAATCAAGCATCAAAGACAAATCTGTAAATCCGAACTTTTGTGAGATACAAGTTTCCTCATTCACAGTGATGTCAACGCCGTCCGAAAACCCGCTCCCCGTCGACACGACAAAGAAAGAGCTCAACGCAGCAATAAACACAAAGTTTGACAGACGTCCGCTCACTCTGCGGCATCCTAAAGAGAGAGCTATATTCAGAATATCTTCGGTTATATTTAACGAATTCGGCAACTATCTCACATCAAACGGATTCACAAGAATATGTTCACCTAAAATAGTTAAGTCGGGAGCCGAGGGCGGAGCCAATATATTTAAACTCGAATACTTCAACACAAACGCATATCTTGCCCAGTCTCCGCAGTTTTACAAACAGATGATGGTTGGTGTTTTCGGGAGAGTTTTTGAAGAGGCTCCGGTTTTTAGAGCTGAGAAACACGATACATCCCGTCACTTAAACGAGTACATATCACTCGACGTTGAGATGATCCTTGACAATGGTTACACAGACCTGATACAGGTTGAAGTCAATCTTTTAAATCATATTTTCAAGAAGTTACAGGAGTTATGTGCGAATGAAATCGAACTTCTCGATATTAAACTGCCTCAGATAGACAAGATTATCACGATAGACTTCCATGAAGTACACGAGATCGTATTCAACACATATAAAAAAGACTACCGTGGAGAAAAAGACCTCGCACCGGAAGAGGAGACTCTGATCTGCCAGTACGCCAAAGAGAAGTGGAATACCGAGTTTGTTTTTGTAACCGGATATCCGCGGATAAAACGTCCATTCTACACAATGGACGACCCAGCTAATCCGGAACAGACACTCTCATTTGACCTGCTTTTTAGAGGACTTGAGATAACAACCGGGGGACAGAGACTCTACAAGTACGAAGATTATATTGCCAAGATGAAAGACTTCGGATTAAAAACTGAACTTTTTGAGTCCTATCTCCAGACATTCAGATTTGGGATGCCGCCTCATGGAGGACTTGGTTTGGGACTTGAAAGACTGACGGCTCTGCTATGCAATCTTGCCAATGTAAAAGAAGCGAGTCTATTTCCGAGAGATCTTAACAGGTTGGAGCCGTAATTTCAGAGGAATGGTAATATTGTAGAATAACCGGTATTTTTA
Organism: Spirochaetota bacterium; assembly: GCA_041306845.1. Taxonomy (GTDB): domain Bacteria; phylum Spirochaetota; class GWE2-31-10; order GWE2-31-10; family GWE2-31-10; genus JBFZEO01. The sequence continues at coordinate 1,328 of JBFZEO010000131.1, read as the reverse complement.
CCGGTTTAATTTATAAAGAGTCTAAAATAAAAAAAAGAAAGCGGCTGTTCTAAGAAGGCTTTTATAAAAAGGCTTTAGCATAGCCATATAGGATAGACCTCTTTCTATCCTATATGGTGTATATTAAAAAAACAGCCGCTTTCAAGTCAGAAACATATATAAGGCATCTCTAATAACCTCATTTGGTTTCAATCTCGTTCTTTTTCTCATATACTTCGTCGCTGAAATTCCCACATAAAAAGATTATGCTGTGGTTTCAGCTTCTCGTCTATGAGAAAAACTACTTTGTTTGAAATACAAAGCAGGTTACATAGAGTTGCCCATAACATAGTCCCGTGAAACTATTATTCAGCTTTCAGGGACTATATATCTAAAGATATCAGACAACACATCTAACGTTTACATCATCCGTTCCATTCTCAAAAAGCACCTTGTTGCCGACAACTTTAGCATTTGCAGCCCTGAGTCCCTTGTCTGCTCCATGTTCTATGAGAATGTTATACTTTCTCCCCCTGTACATACGCTGGATGCTTATATTATCCAGCTCATCCGGAATACACGGATCAACAATCAATCCGTCAAAATCGGGGCGCACTCCGAGGATATACTGACTAACTGAAATATATGTCCACGAAGCAGTTCCTGTAAGCCAGCTGTTTTTAGCCTCTCCATGATTTGGAGCGTCATCACCGGCTATCATTTGTGAATAAACATACGGTTCCATCCTGTGGATCTCGCTTATATCCTCACGATAAGAAGGTGTTATTTTCTTGTAATAGTCAAAAGCCTCATTCCCTCGGCGGCAGATAGTTTCGGCAATAATAACCCATGAATTATTATGACAGAATATACCGGCGTTCTCCTTATATCCTGGAGGATATGAAGTTATCTCGCCGTACTCCTTCATGTACTGAGTAAAAGCCGGATTGACAAGTTTTATACCGTGTTTAGTACCGAGATATTTTCGCGTTGAGTCGAGCGCCTTAACTGCCTTACCATCGTCCACCCCGACACCGCCCATAATACACATCCCTTGAGGCTCGATAAAAATCTTCCCTTCGCCATTCTCACTGCTGCCGACTTTATTTCCGGCATCATCATAAGCCCGTAGAAACCATTCACCATCGTAACCGTTCTCCAGAACTGTACGATTCATCAAGTCTACCTCTTTTTTGAGAATGGCAGCTCTATCTTTCTTACCAAGTATTTCGAGCAGACGGATATACTCCGGAACTATCGCAAGGAACATCCCCGCGATAAAAACAGACTCGGCATTCTTGCCGTCCTTGTTTGTACAAGTCTGGAAAGACTCATCCGGAGTTTCTGAG
>JBFZEO010000130.1:0-12970 GCA_041306845.1 Spirochaetota bacterium | reverse complement strand
TTCAGAAGGCTCATATAAATTTTCACGGGATCGGACGTGGTCAATATTTACCGGAGAGTCCCGGTCAAGCTGTTGTGTTATGCAGGCTGAACTCAAATGTGAAAGGGAATTCTGCTATCAGAATGGAACTTGCAGAAATGATGAAGAATATAGTTAATAATAATGTTATACCGGCAATCCCGGAAATAGGATCTGTCGGGGCGTCCGGCGATCTTACTCCGTTGAGCTACCTCGGTGCGACACTTATGGGTGACAGACGTGCCTATTATAAAGGACAGCTTCTTAACTCCAAAGAGGCACTCGATAAAGCCGGCATAAAACCGATGGTTCTCAAGGCGAAAGAGGGGCTGGCTCTCATGAACGGAACATCTGTTATGACGGCAATAGCATCTTTGACGTGGGTTAAGATCAGAAGACTTGCTGATATATCGGACTTTATAACAGCTTTTACGGCTCAGATCCTGCGGGGGAATGAAGTCCCGTTTAGAGCAAGAGTGTCTGAGATGAAAAATCATAAAGGACAGCTTGAAAGTGCAAACTATGTTTACGATATTATAAAAAAATCCAAACTTGTATATAAATATGAGGAGCTTCTTGAGGAAATCGGTGTTATCGAAGATAGATTATTTGAAAAGAAAAATAAGAAGATTCAGGATAGATACTCGATCAGATGTGCTCCGCAGATCAATGGTGTTTTAAGAGATACTTTGAGATTCTCCCGTGAGTGGATTGAGAATGAGCTTAATTCGTCTAACGATAATCCGCTTGTTGATGTGGAATCCGGATCGCTTTATAACACAGGAAATTTCTATGGCGGTCATATAAGTTGTGCCTGTGATTATCTAAGAATCGCACTTGCTAATGTGTGTGACCTTAGTGATAAACAGATTGAGATTATCATAGATGGTAAATTTAACGGATTAACAGAAAATCTTATACCGGTTATCGATAAAGATGCTTATGAAAATGGTTTAAGACACGGTTTTAAAGCGGCTCAGATTTCGGTATCTGCTATCAGTGCTGAGGTTCAGTATATGGCTGGTCCTATGAGTATACATTCCAGACCGACGGAATCGCTCAACCAGGATAAGGTTTCGATGGGGACGATTTCGGCAAGAAAACTTGAAGAGATGACAGAACTTGCTTATCTACAGTACTCGATCCATCTTCTTGCATGCTGCCAGGCTATGGATATAATCGGAACGGATGGGTTTGATCCGTTCACTAAAGAAGTTTATAATGAAGTTAGAAGAATATCTAAATTTGTTGAAAATGATAGACCTCTTGATGCTGAAACATCTCAAATTAAAGAATTTTTATTAAAGACAGAGCTTTTTAATTACTAAATTATAATTTGAGGTTATATCGGAGATGTTTTAAATGAATCAAGATGTTTGCAAGAAAATACAGTTGTATGCTGAAATCCTTAAAGCCATGGGGCATCCCACGAGACTCTCTATCCTTATCGGGTTAAATGAGAGGCAGTGTAATGTTAATCACATGGTTGAGAAGTTAGGAATCTCGCAGTCTACTGTTTCGCAGCATCTTGCCATTCTCCGGAGATCAAGGATAGTCGGATGTACTAAAAAGGGGCTTGAAGTCTGCTACAGAGTTGAAGATCCCATAGTAAGAGAGCTGATTAACATTATCATAAAAGAGAATAACATAGATATTATCAATTACTGTTGTGACTGATATGGATAGAGCAAAAGTGATAGAATGTGCAGCTGGATTACCGATGGATCATCTCGCGTATTTAGTAAGCAGAAGACCAGAGGAATTTGAGCCCGGCGTGTATGAAATTTATACGGCAGAATTTGAAAAAAAACTGGGTAATCAGGCCGATGTTGATGCTTATAAGAATCATAAAAACTCAAAAAAGATTTTGTCTATACCGGTTGATTTTAAGAAAACCTGATGTTTTTTGGTGCTATATTGATTGACATAATTAAGAAAAAATAATATAAACACATATCTATATTTACTATAGATTATTTATTACCGGAGGCTATGATGGGTAGGACTTGCGAACTGTGCGGTAAAGGTACAATGTTTGGACAGAATGTGCCGAGAAAAGGTCTTTTGAAAAAGAAAGGCGGTACAGGTTCTAAAATGGGTGTTAAGACTAAAAGAACATTTTTAGCTAATTTACATAATAAGATGATTGTTGTTAGCGGCGTTAGTAAAAAAGTTAAGGTCTGCACGAGATGTTTAAGAACTTTAGATAAAGTTGCAAAATAAAAAAAACTCCCTTAAAAAGGGAGTTTTTTTTATTTGTAAATTAAAGATTTTTGAGTAATAATAGTAACAACTTTTATAAAATAAGGATGTTCTATGGCAAAATCAAGTGAGATTAAAATTGCTCCAAACCTGCTGATTTTTATATTGACAGGGATTACGTATGTTTTTATTGAGGTGGTTTTTACCGCCATTTTTGGTGAGATGAGGCAGAAGTTTCATACTCCGGTCGGTAGTTCGATGGGTTTTTCCAGTATTTATATGGGTATTGTTGGCGGACTCATGGGGCTCGTTCTCGGTTTGTTCAATGAGATCCCGGGAGTCAGACAGAAACTTAATCTGTTTTTTCAGTCGCTGATCGGAGCTGTCATAATAACGGCGATGGAGCTCGTTGCCGGTCTTATACTCAATGTCTGGTTAAAATTTGATATCTGGGATTATAGTAATTATCCCCTTAATTTCATGGGGCAGATAGCTCTTTTTAGATCTGTATTGTGGTTTTTCCTGTGCCCGGTAATTTTCTGGTTTGATGATAATGTCAGAGCTGTTCTTTATAATATCGGTGAACCCTATTCCCTTGTAAAATATTATCTCCAGCTTTTTAATTTTAAAGCGCCTAAAACAGCTATGGTGAACAGCCGATTTAGAAAATAATAAAAAAAGCCCCTCTTCGGCTGAAGAGGGGCTTTAAAATTTAATCGGTTTTATTTATTTTGCTTTTAACTCATCAATTGATTTCAAAAGTTTTATAATTTCGGCGCCGCTTTTTGCAATCTTTTTATCCTTATCGCTGATTGTTATTTTGTCGCTATTTACAGCCTCTTCAATGATAGCCTGTAGGTTTGTGAGGTATGTTTGGTCGCTCATTTGCGATTTCCCGTTCCTGAGGTTTGTCAGCTTTTGTATGACAGGCTGGTTCCCGGAATATAATCTGATTAAAAGGGATTCAATTGCGGAGAGCTGTGACGGAAGTCCGGTTTTTGTGTTTGCTGCGGCGGAATTAAGACTCGCTATTTTTTTCTTAAGCGAGGATATTTCATCGTTAAGTTTTTTTATAGCAGCATCGTTCTCTTTATTACTTGCGTTGTCAACCTCTCCGGTTGACTTCTCCGACAAGGATTTTATCTCGTTTATCACGAACTTTATTTCCAGCTTTTTATCACCGCCGAAGTTTTTATCAACCTCTTTGAGTTTGTTTTCCTGCCCGGTGTAGAGTTCATTAAAAGCCTCTTTAATCGAGTCTGAATACTCATTGACGGTCTTTTTTGCGCTCTCAGCTTCCGATTTTGATTGTTCGTTTTTGCTCTTTAGAATGGTGATCTCGTTGTTTTTTATGGATAGTTCCTTTGTAAGATTCTGAGATTTTTGAGTCGCCTTACTAATCTGCTTGGTCAATTCGATCTCTTTCCTGTTTTTTTCGATGAGATCCATATTCTTACTTACCTTACTTTTTAGATCAAAAATCCTATTTTCTATATCTTTTTTCTTTGACTTGTTTTTCTCTGATGATAGTTGAGAGTTTAGTTCAGAGAGTTGTTTGGCAAGCAGCTTTCTCTCATTCTCAAGCAGTTCTTTCTCTTTGTCGTTCAGTTTCTCGAGAATGTATTGCCCCTCGTTGATACTTATATTTGATGATTTATCTTTAAGGAAAATCAAACTAACCTGCATGAAAAAAAAGATTGCTATTCCAAGAAATATGAAGACAACGTTACTAATTATATTTTTTATGATTTTATTTTTCATTTGTCTAATTCCCTTGCTAAAAATTTATTATTTATCCAGTCTGCTGACGGCGGGTTTAGTTCGTAATCACTTTTCTTCAACCATTCAGTGTGGTTGTTTTCATAGTTTTTATATTCCACGGGACTTAACATCAGTTTTATGAATTGATTTACCGGATCAAATCCGTGTTCAGTATGCAAAGCTGAAAAATCTTTGATAATCTCAATCCACTCTTTTTGTCCTTTGCCGGCAGATTCATCGGATTTCCAGAGAGTTATACTATTCTTAAACCTCAATAAAAGCTCGCTGAATTTCTTGAGACATATGTCTGGATACTCTTTTTTTCCGCCAAGAAGTTTGATTTTCGTTTCGGTTTTTTCGGTGACGGTGAATATTTTTGAACTTTCCATTTTACCTTTTGTTCGTGCTTCGTCTATCTGGTAAAAATCAAACTTAGCGGATTCGAGTCCGCCCTCTTTGTTAAGCATCGTGTAGGTGTTTTCTGTCAATAAAATGTTGCTGCTGTACTGTTTGTTAAGCGCTTCAAATCTTGAAGCGGTGTTAACGGCATCACCGATTATTCCGTATTCAAAGTTTGACGGAGTTCCGTACAATCCTTCATTGATTACTCCGGAATCCATCCCGATCCTAAAGTTAAAATCGATCTTCAGATCCGGGTTATTTTGCGGATTATAAATAGAGTTCAGTTCATGGTTGATTTTAGGTACATTTAGCAGGATTTCTACGGCCGATTTTATTCCGCATAGAGCAGTCAGATCAGTTTCTGTCCTTTTTTTGAATGTAATTAAGGCGGCGTCACCGAGCAGTTTTCTTATCTCACCGCCGTATTTCTTGAGGATAACACCGACTGCCGAGAATATATGAATCCCGATTTTCATGCTGTGCTCTTTGTGCTTTTCCGTGATGCCGGTAAACCCCTTTATATCAAGGAACATGACTGTACAGTATATCTCGTGCTGTTCGGTGATACTTTTATTTTTAGTAATTGTACCGATGAAGAACTCCTCGTTGGTAACCCCGGCGACAACATCTTTCAGATCAGAAAGTGCCCCATTTAAGTTTATTGATGATTCATTGAGGTCTTTGACTTCGATAAAATCGGACTCTATCTCTTTTAGTGCAGTTCCTATCATACCGTGAGCCCTTATGTTTTCGCTTTCGTCCTTCAGCATTTTGCTTATTGCCTTTATCTCTCTTGCGGCTAAGGCTGTCTGTTTTAGTTTGAATGTACCTGTTGTAAGCATGATGATTGTCAGCCAGAACAGGAAGAAAAATCTTGTGAGATCAACAAGATAAAAAAAGTCGGATTCCCTATCTGCTAAAATTATTATCGGATAGACAATCTCAGTGTTTGATCTATCGAAATCTTTCCGTAGTCCGGTAGCGGACAGGGTAAAGCTGCCGATGAATTTATTGTTATTTATTGTTATCTTCTGCAGTTTCTCTTCACCGGCGCCTGACTTGATTATATCGTTTAATTTCTCATAGTTTAAAGATAAATCAATCGTTGCAGGATTTAAATTGTTCTTGAAACCGCCGATGATACTGCCGTCAGGGAGGATCATAATCATCGCACTGTTATCAAATTTTGCTTTTTTAAGATAAGATAGTTTTGCGTAGTTTATACATTCTGCTGAAAAATCCTTATAGGAGAGTCCCTCTTTTTCCTCAAGGGATTTTATCCCGTTGGACAGATCAAATTCGAGTATATCTCTATTGACTGTAAATCTGTCAGTGCTGTAAGAAACGAATATTTTTTTTATAATTGATTCAAATATGATAAAAACTGATATAAATATTAAAAGCAGAGTGATTAGATCGTAAAATAGGAGTGAACTGGTAAGTTTTTTCTTCATTATTGACTTTCCTTCAGGCATAAATTAAGAATTGTTTTTCTGTTCGATATTATACTATCTTTTTTTATTTTAACACAAAAATTTAATTAAAAAGATAATATTTTTTTGTTAAATACGCATTACAATTATTCTTGAATAATTGCAATTCATAAAAAAATATGGTAACATTTGCCGTATTTGTAAATAATGGAGATTAAAATAAATGAAAATTAAACTATTACTAATGTTTTTAACTTTTTTAGCGGTAAATAATATTTTTAGTAAAGAGGCTAAAAGTTATGATATACTCGTTCTTCCTTTATATAACCTAAGTTACGAGAGTAACGAAGAGGAACTTGAGAACGTTCTGAACGGTTTTATAGACCAGATAAATAAAACTGAAGGGTATAATCTCATTCATAAGAAGAGTGCGGATGATATTTTGAAAAAATACCGGATACAGATAAATAGTATTTTACTCGATGATGATCTGAAAAATATCTTGATAAAGACAAAAGTTGATTTTGTCATGTATAACGTTTTTTCTGTCAATGAGAATGGGCAGATCTCTATTTACAATAAAATTATAAACAAAGATAAAGCGGTTAAGTCTATAGAAAAAACGGTGAGAAGCGAGAGTGCTTTGAGGGGGTTTTTTAATAAAACACTTATCGAGTCGATCAAATTAATTGAAAATGAAACAAAGCTAAAATTTGCAGAGGTTAAAGAGGAGCTTCCACTGCCGGAGAATAAAGATTCTGCTAACGATAAAAAGCCAGTTAAGTCTCCTGATGATAAAAAGAGTGAAACTGCCGACTCCGGAAGCAAGACAAAGCCGGAAGTTAAATCAAAACCTGTTAATCCGAAAGATGTTGAGTTAACGAAATCTGCCAGTTTGTTTGTGCCGGGACTTGTTTTGACCTCTGTCGGCGGCGCTTTTCTGCTGCAGGGCGGGATCGTGTTGGCAGTTGATTGTTTTTATTACTTCGAGCAGGTGAAACTTTACAGGCAGATGTATAAAGATGAGAGTATAAGTTATGAGGAATATCTGACTAAGTATTACACAAATATAGGTCTGTTTTGCGGAAGTATGGTGTCGATCGGGATAGGTGTGCTGATGATGCCTGTCGGCGGTGCGATGCTCCTTTATAATTATATCAGTGGTCTGAAACCTAATCCCAAAACATCTTTTGATATAGAAAAGACCGGAGATGACATAAAGCTGGCTTTTGTTATAAATTTGGATAATCTGTGATGAATGGAAGGTTTTGTTTTTATATGAAACAGCTGTTTTTTATTATAGTTTTGTTCCTGTTAATCGGGTGCGATGTTTTTAAACTGCAGGAGAAAATCAACTTCGATAAAGATGATGTTGCAGATGTTTTTAATCCGGTACTTGGTGCGGAGAGCTACAGCTACATTCCGGCACAAACAGGCGTCGTAATAGGACCGAACGGTACCGATATTTCGCATACAGTCGCAGGTATCAGCGGCTTCTACATTCTAAAGACTGAGGTGACGTACAAACTCTGGTACGCTGTCAATAAATGGGCTGAGGAGAATGAGGGGTACAGTATAGACAGCGGAGGTAGCGAGGGTACCGGGAGCGAAGGCGGAGTACCGACATCCGGAGCTGATCTGCCTGTAACCAATATAACGTGGCGTGATGCCATAGTCTGGTGCAACGCATATAGTGAATACTGCGGACTGACACCCGTTTATTATACTGATAGTAGTTTTCAGGCGCCGATGAGAACATCATCTGGTACTGATAGTATAGATGATGATGACGGCGGGGCAGATAATCCATTCCTCATAAAGAGCGGTGCGACCGGTTTCAGACTCCCTACTGAGGCGGAGTGGGAATATGCTGCACGAAGAAAAACTGGCGGAACCATGCAGAGCGGGGACTATCCGAGCGGGGCTCTAATTAACAATAATTTCAGCAGTTACTGCTGGTATGGGATCTCTGCACTGCACAATGTTGCTTCGCTTTTGCAGAACTCGATGGGGTTGTATGATATGTCGGGTAATGTAGCTGAGTTCTGCTGGGACTGGCATGGTGCTTATACAACGGCTCCGCCGTACATAGACATAGATACCTGGGGACCGGGTAACGGGAGCTATAGGATTGTCAGAGGAGGCTCATATCTCTCTGTCGAGGAAGATGTTCGAGCGTCTAACAGAGGTAGTTGCAATCCATGGGATGCAAATAAGAGCACCGGGTTCAGGATAGTTAGGGGTTCTGCTCCGTAATTGATTAACCGCTCTGTCGGACTTTTTATAAAACCCATATGGGTTTTGGGTAGAGTCCTATTGTAATATATAAAAAAAAAATGTATAACTACCAAAAATATAACTATAATCGGGCGGTTTTTTTGTGAGTGATAGAAGAAAGGTCTATATAAATGCTTATTCCTCGATGCAGGGATTGGGGATGAATGTTAAAGAGTCCATTGCGGCAGCTGCCAGAGAGACAAGGTGTCCTGTATTACCGGTTCCAGGAAAGGCTCCTGATTTTGATACCAAACCCTATTTTATCCTGAATATACCGGACTCCGGAACGACAGGGCACACAAGATGTGCTGAGATTGCATTGAGATTACTCGAAAGCATAGAGTCCGGGTGGCGCGGCAAAGGTTCCATTCCGCTTTTTATGGCAACATCCACCGGAGGGATCAAGGAGACCGAGGAGCTTTATACCGGCCTGATTAAAAATAATCAGAAATTTCCCTTATACCAGAAACACTATTTTTATGATATCGCAGACACGATAAACGGGAAATATCCCGGGTTATTTGAGGAGTCCTATACATTCTCAACGGCATGTTCCTCGGCAGGACACAGTATCTATCATGCCTACAAGTTTATATCGAGCGGAGTCATGGACAGGGCAATCGCCATTGGCGTAGATTCATTAAGTATTACAACAAAGATCGGATTTGATTCTCTTAAGCTGGTGAGTCCTGATGGTACAAAGCCGTTGACGCTTCAGCGTAATGGGCTCACTCTCGGCGAGGGGGGCGGTGTGCTGCTCCTTGAGTCTGAGAGGAATGAGAATACTCTCGGTGAAATAGCGGGAGGCTTTTCTAACTCTGACGGATATCATGTAACATCCCCGAACCCGGCCGGTACCGAACAGCGGAACTGTATGCTTAAAGCTGTGGAGTCGGCAGGTATTTCGCTTGCCGATGTCGGATATGTATCTGCACATGGGACAGGTACTCCTGTTAACGATAAGATCGAGATGGATGTTGTTAAAGGATTGTTCGGCGGCGGAGTAAAGGTTAGCTCTCTGAAAGGTTTTATCGGTCATACGCTGGGGTCGTCTGCTATCACTGAGATCCCGCTTGTTATGGATATGATAAGATCGGGGCGGATATATCAGGTTAAGGGATTGGGCGATATGATAGATCCGGAGTTGACGCCGCCGGGTTCGTTTGATATTGATACCGATTATTTTATCAAGAATTCATTTGGTTTCGGCGGTAATAACGTAAGTATTGTGGTTAAAGTTTATAGATAATTGACGGGGAAGTAACAATAATAATGAAGAATAAATATTCACAACTGACAGAGATATCATTACTTAATAGCGCAATTGCCAATGCCGGGGATCTCAAGAAAATATTTGAGGACGGGTATCTGAGCGATAAGTCAAAATGGGGTGATATAGAAATAACTCCCGATATACAGGGCGCATTTGACTGCATACCGTCGAGGATAAAATACTCTATGAGTAAACTTTCTCTCGGAGTTTATAATGTACTCGATAAAGGTCCGGGTAAAACCCTTCGTGAAGATGAGGAGGTTTATCTCTTTACCGGATTTGCGGAGATATATACGGTAAATCAGATCGGTAACCTTATAATGATAGAGGATTATTCGATCAATCCTGCGATATTTCCTAACTCGGTTAATCACATATCGCTGTCATATTATACCATTCTCAATAAAAAACCAAATTACCTTGCCGCGATTACTGACGGTCTGGACACTGGCAAGTCTTTTATCAATTATTTTAAAAGACGGATTTGTCTGCCGGAGAGTTTTGTTGTATGTGCCGGTGAGGAGGACTCCGGTTTTTTTCTTTTTGAGTCCGGTGATCGTTTAAAGATAAAACACACGTACATTGCATATAGAGTCAATCCTGATACTGAGACCGGCGTGAGGTATCTCGGATGTTATAAAAACGCTGATGATGTGGTAAAACTCTTTGCCGGTTATGAGGCTATATTTACCGATGGGGGCTCTTTCGGTGAGTTTAAAGGGAGCTGTATCGATAAAGTACACTCAGAGTATCCGTTGTGCGGTGATAATCCCTCTGCTCCGGCTGTGAGAATGGCACTTCCTACTTTGCTTGATATAAAAGGGCTCTCTCTCATTATAAACAAGAGTTCGACAGGTTACGATATTTATGAGAGTTTAAATTAGATGTTTTTTTCTTGCATTATTCTGTGTAAGGCAGTAATTTGTTTTTAATAATTGATTTTTATGGAGGAAATTATGAAAAATTTATTTGTAAGTGTCTTTCTTTTTGTTGGAATGGGTATTTTCTGCGGTGTTCTGGAAGATGTTGATGGTTATGATTTTAGCGGCAGATACACCGAAACTTATAACATTCTCAAAGGGGAACTTGCTAAAAAACCGGCGGATATTGAGACTGCGTGGCGGTTCGGCAGGGCTACTTTTGAATGTGCTGAGCTTGTTAAAGATAATAAAGAAAAGATAAAATATTATGAAGAGGCTGTTAAGGTTGCAACGCCATTTCTTGATAATGCAACGGCATCCGGAAGTGATAGAGCAGAACTTATTCACTGGTACACTATAAATTATGCTTCTAAGATTAAATATCTTGGTTTATTCGGTGGAGAGGAGTCGTTAAAGATTGCCCCTAAGGTTTTTAAGTATATGGATATGTGCATGACTGCCGATAAAGAGTATCCCGGTTCATATTTCTTCCTTGGCAAATTTCAGTCGGAGCTGCCTCATTTTCTCGGCGGTGACAAAGAGAAAATGGAGATAAATTTCAATAAGGCTCTATATTACTGCAAACTTAACGGTAAGAGTGCTGTCCTTTTTATGAGCGAGGCAGCAGCTTCATTCTACAAAAGAAACTGGTCTATGGAAAAGAAAAAATCACTATTTAAAAAGATATCCGCTGAGGATCTTAAATATATAGATAAAACACGCAGTGACAACGAGATAGTTTTATCACTTCTTGCTCAAATCAGGACGGATTATCAGGCAATGGTCAATCCCTCCGAACGGGATAAGAGGGGATACAATCAATCGTTGCTGCTCGCTGCCAAAGTTGCAAAGGAGAGATAGTTTTGTCCGATAAGAGAGTTTTACTGATTAATTCCAATACTGAGAAGGTGCCGTATCCTGTGCCGCCGCTCGGTCTGTGTCTCCTTTCGTCTGTTCTGCAGAAGGATTATGTTGTTGAGATATATGATTGCATGTTTGCTGGTGATAATGAAAAGTTGCTTGCCAAACTTGAAGAGTTCAACCCCGATTATGTCGGAGTGAGTCTCCGTAACATAGACGATATGAAGATTCTTGACACTGCTTACTTCCCTGACAGGGTTAAGTCCGGCGTTATAGATGTTATCAAAAGATATAAAAAGGTTCCCCTCATATTGGGCGGGAGCGGGTTCAGTATATATCCGATCGAGATAATGGAGCTTTTTGACGGCGATTACGGGATAGTCGGGGAGGGTGAACATTCTCTACCGGCACTCCTCAAGGCACTCGATGAGAATGGTGATCCCTCCGGTATACCTGGAGTTATACTCCGCGGACAAAAGAGTTTTAAACGGAGCTGGAATAACAACAGGCTTCTTGAAATTCCTAAGTCAGAGATTGATAAAAAGCTCTCTTTTGTTGATTATAAAGAGCGCGGGGCATACTCCATTCAAACCAAAAGAGGGTGTGCTCACGAATGTATATATTGCAGTTATGGAACGATCGAAGGTGTCTCCTTTAGGGCGCGGACTCCGGAGAGTATAGCCGACGAGATAGAAGAGGTTTATCATAGACTTGGAACAACGATGTTTGAATTTGTTGATTCGACGTTTAACGATCCTGCCGGACATGCCGAGGCGATATGCCGTGCCATTATCAAGAAAAAGGTCAAGGTTAATCTTAGAACCATGGGGATAAATCCTGTAAATGTTACTACAGAGCTTTTTGATCTGATGAAAGAGGCCGGTTTTGCGCAGATGGACTGTACTCCGGACTCTGCATCACCAACGATGATAAAAAATATGATGAAAAACTTCACTATCGAGCAGCTTGAGAGGGCTGCGAGACTCATCAAAGAGTACGATATGCCGACAATGTGGTTTTTTATATTCGGCGGTCCGGGTGAGAATGAGAAAACTGTTGCCGAAACATTCTCGTTTATCGATAACTATGTAAATCAGTACGATATGGTTCATATGACAGTCGGGTTGAGAATTTATCCGGAGACCAAACTTCATGAGATAGCGGTGAATGAAGGGTATTTATCTGCCGATCATAATCTTTTAAAGCCTGTTTTTTATGTTTCAAAAGAGCTTGGTCAGGAAAAACTTTATAGTTTGATAAGTAAGGCAGCCAGTACACGTCCTAACTGCATTCCAGCTGACGAATCCACTCCGCCGCCGGAGATGATAAAAGTGGCAGTGGATATGAGAAAGAAATTTAATCTCGATGAACCTCTGTTCAGAACTATGTTGAGATTGAGATACAGGATGATGGAGCGGAATAGTAAAATTTAGTATTTCTGCTGCTTACTATAAAAAAGAGTCGCCAGATTGATGTTTCAATCTGGCGACTCTTTTTTATAATCTTGAAAATTTCAGAGCGTTTTAGCTATCTTTGTCAGTTTTTTAAATATATCCTTCTCTGCGTAGGCCCTTTCGATAAATTTAGACTCAGCAATTTTTAGTTGTTCTGTGAACTCCTTTATATTTGCGTCGTACCATTTTTTATATTCATCGGATTTGGCCGGAACCTGTTTGCCGAGGCTTATGAGGAATCTTGATGCTTCCCGCCACTGCTTACCGTTTTCTATCATCAAGACTGAGATCTCTTTCAGAGGTTCTGATTTGAGAAAGTTAGCCGCTTCTTCTAGGAATGCTCCGTAGAGGAAGATCGGAAGAGCGTCG
>JBFZEO010000128.1:0-4488 GCA_041306845.1 Spirochaetota bacterium | reverse complement strand
TGCTCCGACACCTATTAAAACGTCAGCAATGTGCATCGAACTAAAATGAAAAAGGTTCTGCATGAACGGAACATAGACTACGAGAACAAGAAAAAGCAAAGCCCCGCCCACGACCCACGGGAACGCAGAGTTTTTCGATTTTAAAGTAGTAAACATATTCTCAGTCCAGCTCCTGTTGGTGAGTATCAATGAGAGATTTGATATAATCAAAGTGATGAATGATAGGGTTCTCGCCTCAGCTGTAGATTGACCGAGGTACAGTGCTATTCTAAAGACACCGAATACAAAAAGAAGCGATATGAACCCCTGAAGGACACTTAATATCAAAGTTTTTCTGTTAAAAAGTCTTTCGTTTCGTGTTCTCGGCGGTCTCTCCATCGTGTTCCGCTCCTCCTTTTCCGACTCAAACACAACTGAACATGCCGGATCTATTATCAGTTCAAGGAATACGATGTGAACCGGAAATAAAATCATCTCTTTCCATTGGAGGAGTACCGGGAGCAGGGACATGCCGGCTATGGGAATGTGAACGCTAATTATATATGCCATAGCTTTTCTCAGATTATCGAAGATCCGTCGTCCCATTCTCACTGCCGAAACGATTGACGAGAAATCGTCATCAAGAAGGACAAGACTCGATGCCTCTCGCGCAACATCTGTCCCCCGTTCGCCCATCGCGATCCCGATATGTGCTGATTTCAATGCTGGTGCGTCGTTTACCCCGTCGCCTGTCATAGAAACAATCTCCCCATTCTCCTTAAAAACGTTAACGATCCTGAGTTTCTGCTCCGGAACAACGCGGGCGAATATGTTCACCTCTTTTATCTTTAACCGCAGCTCATCATCAGAGAGGGTCGTCAACTCCTGACCTGTTATAAACATATCGTGGTTCTTAAACCCGATCTGCCGGGCAATGTTGCACGCTGTCGCAGGATAATCGCCGGTAATCATCACGACTCTTATGCCAGCCTTGTACGATTCGGCAACGGCAGACGGAACACTCTCCCTTATCGGATCAGCCAGTCCGAGGAGTCCCAGAAACTCGAAATCAAAGTCGTGCTGTCCCTCAGGCAGATCCTTATCGAGTTTACATGACGACTTCGCAACACCGAGTACTCTCAGCCCCTCCTTCGCCATCTTCTGAATGTTTATCTCAAGTTCTTTTGTCTGATCCTCTGTAAAATGGCACAAATCAGCTATCGCCTCCGGTGCTCCTTTTGCCGCAACGCAGT
Source organism: Spirochaetota bacterium (assembly GCA_041306845.1). Taxonomy (GTDB): domain Bacteria; phylum Spirochaetota; class GWE2-31-10; order GWE2-31-10; family GWE2-31-10; genus JBFZEO01. The sequence goes on along the minus strand of JBFZEO010000128.1, from coordinate 3,256 downwards.
AATTGTTGCCGTCGGGGGACATCCACACATGTGACAACGCGAGAAGTTCGCGTGATAACGGGTATTCGTGGGCAAGTACCCAGTCGTCGTGGATGTGTTCGGTTCCGTTTAGTTTATTCTCGCCCAGTGATTTTAGTGCTTTTTCCATCGGGTCGAATGGGTCTTTCTTGCTTGCAAGTACGCCGTATTCTACGAGACAATGGAAATTCTCGGGCAGAGCCTCATTCCTGTTATCTGCGACTTTATAAAAACTTCCGTTTGCGTAGAGTGTGTGAATGGACATTCTGTTTTGAGTCAGTGTACCGGTTTTGTCAACACACAAAACTGTAGCGGCGCCAAGTGTTTCTACAGCTTTCACCTTTCTTGTTAATACATTTTTTTTGCTGATCCTCCAAGCTCCGAGAGCCAGAAAGACAGTGAGAACAACAGGAAACTCTTCCGGCAGCATCGCCATCGCGAGTGTGATCCCCGATAAGATACCGTGGAGCCATGTGTCCAATGTGTTCCCTTTTGTAAAACCATAAACCACAACTACGACAAGACACAGGATAACAGCTATAATAAAAACTGTCTTAAATATAACTCCGGTCTCTTTTTCTAATATAGTTTTTTCCTCTTCAAGGGACTGCAGCGCCTTGCCGATCCTCCCCATCTCAGTTTCCATCCCCGTTTTTTTTATCAAAGCGACGCCTTGACCGGAAACAATCAGAGTTCCCGAGTAGATGAAAGGGGTTTCATCGCCGCCCGGTCTCTCCATTTCGATATTTTCGTTTCCCGAATTTTTATTCACCGCTATCGATTCGCCGGTGAGGAGTGACTCGTCAACGGAGAGGTTCATTCCCCAGAGGAGCACGCCGTCCGCCGGAACTCGATCTCCCTCAGCCAGTATTATGTAGTCGCCCTTGACAACTTCGCGCCCGGGAATCCTTTTACGCTCCCCATCCCTTATGACGAGTGCCCGCGGGCTCGAGAGATCCTTAAGTGCATCGAGGGCCTTCTCGGTTTTTCCCTCCTGATAAACGGTGATCCCGATGATTACACCTACAAATCCCAGGAGCATTATTGCCTCCTGAATATCTCCGATTACGCAGTATAAAATCCCGCAGGCGACAAGCAGGAGGAACATCGGTTCCTTCATGACCTCAAATATTATATGAAATATCCCTTTTTTCTTAGATGACGGCAGTTCGTTATATCCGTCTTTTAGGATTTTCTCCTTAACTTCCGATTCGGAAAGTCCATTCAATTTTTTAATCTGATCCTCAGTTAACCCGCTCTTTTTATTTTGTTCATTATGACTCATGGGTAACTCCTTTCTTTTAAAGTCTTTATGTAAGTATATTGCGATTATGTTGCTGTTCAAGCTCTTAGTGTTTCTCTATGATTGTGTGGAATGAGGTTTGCCATATGATATTTATAAAGTTTAGAATGTTGGAGGTTCTTTTTAAATTCTTAAAGTATTTTCCTATTAACAAACAGAACCAGCTGCTTTTGAAAGTAAGAAAAAATCCAGATCGGATAAAACAAAGATATGATATAAAAAATGTATCAGATAAAAAAGAGGTGAGTAGTCTGGTAAAACGCAAAATTACCGTCATATAGAAAATCTCCTTTGTAGTTGGCAGAATAATCTGCACTATAAAGGGGAAGTCCCACAATCGGTAATGACTGCTGCCCTGCGGAGGGCCCGGAATCGAGTTCCTGTTCTTCCCGCAAAATATGTTATGATAATAATTATTTTTTATTCTAATGTCAAATATTTTTCAAGAATAATTTATGCTTCTCTTTCTAAAAATAGTTTCTCATATTTTGCAAAAATCTGCCTGATCCGGTATTTGTAAATTTTGACCATAGGAGTAAAAATTAAAAGAGATTGAGTTCCCTAATTCGCCTGATTGCTCAGTAGTAGAATCATACCACTTTTTACAAAACACTTTTAAATTATTCAAAAAATATGTATATTCTTAAAATAATCGTCAAATGAAACAATCTTAAGGATGACACGGTATGAAAGGTTTACCAATCGGCATCAATACGCTTCAGACTATAATTGAAAATAACATGCTCTATATCGACAAAACACAGATTGCCCATAAACTGCTCGTTAATCCCGGAAGATATTTCCTCTCACGGCCCAGACGATTTGGTAAAAGCCTCCTCGTTGACACATTGAAAGAGATATTTGAGGGTAATAAAGAGCTTTTTAAAGGTTTGTATATCTACGATAATTGGAATTGGGACAAAAAATATCCGGTTATCAAAGTAGATTTCGCGGGCGGCGTGATACGAAACCGGGATGAACTTGATATAATGTTAAATGAAAAAATTAGTATTCTTCAACGGTATCATAATATTCAACTCACAGCGACCTCTGTACAGGGGAAATTTTTTGAACTGATACTCTCCCTTACTGAAAAATACAACGAAAAAGTCGTTGTCCTTATCGATGAATACGATAAACCGCTCCTTGATAACATCGAAAAACCTGAAATGACAGCCGAGATCCGTGACGGTTTAAAAAACTTTTACTCTGTTCTCAAAGAGCAGGATGCCAACTTGCAGTTCGTATTTCTAACTGGGGTGAGCAAGTTCAGCAAGGTGAATATTTTTTCAGGAATCAACAATTTAAATGACATAACTATCGATGAAAACTTCGCTTCTATTTGCGGATACACTCAAAACGACCTGAAAACCTCATTCGCAGAGCATCTTGAGGGCGTTGATTGGGATGAATTAAGAAAATGGTATAACGGGTACAATTTTCTTGGTGAAAAAGTTTACAACCCTTTTGATATTCTGCTATTTATCCAGAAAGGCAAAGTTTTTAGAAACTACTGGTTTGAAACCGGAACGCCGACATTCCTTATAAAACTGTTTCAGAAGAATGAGTATTTTTTGCCGGATCTTGATAATATCGTCGTTGACGAAGAAATATTATCATCATTTGAGATTGATAAAATCGAACCGGTGACATTGCTTTTTCAGACTGGGTATTTGACAGTAAAGGAAACATTTGTTGAAATGAAACGACTTATGTTTAGGATCGGATTCCCTAACTTTGAAGTAAAAACTTCATTCAATGAGTATCTGATCTCAGGCTACACCGATCTGACCGGTTGCAAAGCTCCAGTATGAGCGAAGTTCTTATGAGGCATTGATGAATGGCGACTTAATCGCATTAGAAAAAACATTTAAACGGCTATTCGCTGCCATTCCATATCGAAACTTCACTAATAACAATTTGCTTGAGTCTGAG
>JBFZEO010000126.1:0-3852 GCA_041306845.1 Spirochaetota bacterium | reverse complement strand
GAATCCCCGCTTGTCTAAACAGCAAAAATAATTATGAACTAAGATTTATTTCTTGTTGCAACATCCACCCACACTGCAAGAAGCAGTATCACACCTTTTATAATATACTGAAAAGCAATATCAAGATTCATCAAACTCATCCCGTTATCAAGACTCGCCATAACAAGCGCTCCTATAAGCGATCCGGCAATCGTACCGACCCCACCCATTGTACTTGTTCCCCCGATTATGGCTGCTGCGATCGCATCCAGCTCAAAGTTCTGACCAGCAGAGGTTGTAGCTGCATTCAGTCTGGCAGTGAAGAAGATACCGGCGATGGCAGTCATAACTCCCATTGTCACAAAAAGCATCATGAGACGTTGTTTTATGTTGATCCCGGATAACTTAGCTGCCTCCTGATTACCCCCGATAGCATAGAGATGTCTACCGAACGGTGTGTTATTTGAGATGAATGAGAAAATAGCCGTTAATCCCAACACAAGCAGGATAGCATAAGGGATCCCTTTTTCAAGAATCATTATTGAAAAGAACGCCACAATGACAACTGACATAAAAAATATCTTTATAACTTGTAGTTTTATAGGTAAAACTTTGAACCCGTATTTAATCCTTGTTCTTCTCTTGTTAAGTTCAAACATAACATAAAGAACGATACAGACTGCTGCAAATATAAGGCTCAAATCATTAAAAGACGGCAAAAATGAATCTATCTGTGTTCCTCCAAAGATTGACATAAAAGCATTCTTCTCTTTGACAATCCCTGTTGAGAGGTCAACTTTATCAGAGAATTTGAAAAACATCTGAGGTAGGTAGTTTTGACCTATTGCCTTGAAAGAGTCTTTCATCGGCCCCAAAGTTTGTCCGCCGGTAACACCGAGTATCGCCCCTCTAAAGGCTATCATACTCGCCAGAGTCACTATAAAAGCCGGTATTTTCTGATAAGCCACAAAATACCCGTGAATACATCCTATCGCCGCACCAATTATTATTACCATGATTATTGTCGGTACTGTACCGAAATTCAATTTTACCTGAAGAACAGCTGCTATTGCACCAAGAAACCCGGCAACCGATCCTACAGATAGATCAAGATGTCCGGCAACAAGCACCAGTGTCATCCCTATTGTAAGAATGGCAATAGTTGTACTCTGCAGGAACAAATTCGACAAATTCATCGGAGTCAAGAAAACCGGTTTTAATACCGAAAAGATTATCCATATTACCAATAATGCAAAAACCATCGTGTACTGTCTTATATTTTGCTTAAAAGATACAGACAGGATATTTGACAAATCATTATTTTGTTTTAAATCAGCCATTTAATTTATATCCTCCTAATTTATAAACATCAACTTAATTAAAGCCCCATTCTGACAGAGCTGCAAAACTCTGCTATAACATGAACTTCTCATTATTTACTGCCGGTAGCATAGAACATAACTTTTTCCTGTGTAGCCTCCTGATAGTCAAGTTCACCGGTTATCTTACCTTCATGCATCACAAGGATTCTGTCGCTCATTCCGAGTATCTCCGGTAATTCGGAAGATATCATCACAACACAAACTCCCTGTTTAACAAGTTCATTCATAATGTTATAAATTTCAAACTTAGCACCGACATCGATCCCTCTTGTCGGTTCATCAAGGATCAATACCTTTGGTTTTGCCATCAGCCATTTTGCAATAACAACTTTCTGCTGGTTACCACCGCTCAGGTTGCCTGTTTTTTGTTCAACCGAAAATGCCTTTATCCGCAACTCATCCATATACTTGTTGCTCTCTTTTATCTCCTCATTTTCGTTTATAACCCACATCTTTGAGATTTTTTCAAGACTCGGAAGTGTTATATTCTTCTTTATGTCCTGCATTAAAACGAGTCCGTATCTTTTTCTATCTTCTGAGAGCAGATTAATCCCCTCTCTGATCGAATCCCGTTCATTTTTCAGTTTTATATTGCGGTTCTCCATCACGATCTCACCGCTTATTTTCTTGCCCCAGTTACTAAATATACTCATGGCAAGTTCTGTTCTTCCTGCCCCCATGAGCCCTGCTATACCGAGGATCTCCCCTTTTCGTATCTTTATATTTATATCTTTATTTACTTTTTTACCATCGTTAGGATCCTCAACTGTCCAGTTTTTCACTTCCATAACAACTTCGCCCGGAGTATGTTTAACCCTCGGGAACATCTGTGTCAGCTCCCTTCCTACCATTTTAGCTATCAGTGTCGATTCTGTAAGATCGGTCTTATTCTCTGTCGTAATGGTTTTCCCGTCCCGCAATACTGTAATCCTATCCGCTATCCTAAAAACCTCTTTCAGTCTATGTGAAATATAAATACATGTAACCCCTTTTGTTTTTAAATTTAACAATAGATCCTGCAGATTTTCGGCCTCAGATTCGGTAAGAGCCGCTGTCGGTTCGTCAAGAATGAGAACACTCGACTTCTTAGAGAGCGCTTTTGCTATTTCAACAAGCTGCTGCTGTCCTATCCCGAGATGTTTAAGTTTAACTGACGGATTAACTGAGAGTCTTACCTCTTTCAGCAGTTTTTCTGTTTCAACATACGCACTGTCCCAGTCAATCTTACCATTCTTCATGATCTCATTACCGAGGAAAATGTTCTCGGCAACAGTCATATCTTTAACAAGAGCCAGCTCCTGATAAATTATTGATATCCCGGCTTCCTCACTGTCATGTATCCCTTTGTATTTCTGAACAGTACCATCCACAACTATATCTCCGCTGTAAGTCCCATGCGGATAGAACCCGCTCAAAACTTTCATCAGAGTCGACTTGCCCGCACCATTCTCACCGACAAGAGCGTGAATTTCCCCCTGTTTAACCTGAAAAGTAACATTGTCAAGAGCCTTTACTCCCGGGAATGTCTTAACTATCCCGCTCATCTCCAACTTGTATTCACCCATTTTAAACCTCTGCTTTAAGAACCGTCTCAGAATGTTATCCATGACAATACATCACGAAATAACATTTGAGACAGCCTGAGATTATAATCCTAAAATAAAGGATTATTTTTTGTAAACGTCCTCTCTCTTGAGGTATCCGGAATCAATAAGCAATTGATCGATGTTGTTTTTGTCAACAACTTGCGGAGTAAGAAGAACTGAAGGAACTTCAATTTTCTTATTATTTACAGCACCGTTAGTTGCAACAGCTTCACCATTAACCATCTGAACAGCTATCTTTATAGCTTCTTCACCAAGCATTCTTGTATCTTTAAAAATAGTCATTGACTGTGTTCCCTGAACAATTCTCTGAGCAGCCATCAACTCTGAATCCTGTCCTGTAATAGGAACTTTTCCGTCAAGTTTCTGCGCAGCAAGAGCCTGGATACAACCACCGGCAGTACCGTCATTAGGAGCAAGTACAGCCTGAATGTCATTTTTGTTAGCAGTCAACGCATTTTCCATCAGCTTCTGAGCTTCAGAAGGCTGCCAATCTTTAACTGCCTGATCCATAACTATTTTTATATCACCCTTATCAGCTAAAGGCTGTATGAATTTCATAGCACCTTCTCTAAAAAGAGTTGCATTGTTGTCTGTAGGAGATCCTGCCAATACAACATAGTTTCCTTTAGGAACAGCTTTAGTTATGAACTCACCCTGTAATTCCCCAACTTTAACATTATCAAAAGAGATGTAAAGATCAACATCTGCATCCATGATAAGTCTGTCATAAGAGATTACTTTTATTCCAGCTGCATGAGCTTTTTCTACAAGAGTAGCTGCTGCTGATGCATCGTGCGGAGCAAGTATAAGAATGTTAATTCCCTGAGAAATAAGATTTTCTACCTGAGAAGCCTGTTTTCCGGCATCATTATCAGATATCTGAA
>JBFZEO010000125.1:0-4619 GCA_041306845.1 Spirochaetota bacterium | reverse complement strand
TTTCATCGGATCAGAGTCAATCCTATTGATGTTGATTTTCATGTTTCCCTTTGAGTTAAATTCATGCAGTTTATCAAAAATACTTCTAAAAGTATTTTTGAACATCTCAATGTCGCATGAAACAAAGGCAGACTCCTTTAATGGGATAAATCCCAATTTTCCGGACACTATTTTATTCTCATCAATTACAGTTTCAATAAATTTATTGAGATCGATTATTTCAAATTTGAACTCTTTTTGCCTTGTTATGCTGACAAGTTGTTTTATAATGTTTTGACCGCGTGTAACAGACTCCTTTAATATCACGTAATCTTCAGTAAAAAAATCATCGTCAATAGAGATTCCGTTTTTCCTCTTATAATCGATTATAGCAAGTGTTCCCGTTAATGCGCCAAGAACATTATTCAAGTCGTGTGCAAGTCCGGCGGCCATATTACCGACAGATTTCAGTTTCTGGGCGTGTCGCAGTTGCCGCTCAGTATTTACGAGTTTCGAGACATCATCAATTCTTATAACTATCAGATTTGTTTCTGTGATAATGGAGAAAATCGTAATCTTAAAATAATGCATGATGTTGTTTTTTGGTATTTTTGCATTTATTTCTATGGGAATGTTATTGCTCTTTACAAGGGCGAAATATTTGTCGTACTCTTCAAATTCCCCGGAAAGATCCCATATTTTTTTACCCTTTATAAGTTCATCGGTAGTATTAAAGAAATTTAAGGCGTTCTTGTTATAAAAATTCACGTTTTCGTTCTCATCAAGAGTTATGATAACTGACGGCATAGAGTTAAGGATGTTAAAAAAGTAATTTCTATAAAACTCAGCTTTTCTTTCTGCAAGGTGACGCCTTGTTATATCGCGGGCAGTGGCCTGGATCTCAGCTACTTCTCCATTCTCATCAAAAAGCGGCTTTGCCTGAATCTCCAGATAAATAATGGTGTCGGCTGTGTTTTTTATAGCAACAACAAACGTTTCGGATGTTATCTTGTTAGCGAGAATGTTTTTTAGTTTGCGGAATGCGATGATGTTAAGATGCCTATCGGGAAGGATGGGGAGCAAACCGTTAATCTTTCTGTCTCCGATTATGATTGTATCCCGGTTGATGCCGACGATATCCTCGATAGATTTACTTATGTAAGTTATTTCAAACTGCGGGCTTATCCGCAGAATGGAGTCAACATTCTCCTCAACTAAGTTGCGGTATTTTCTTTCCTTTTCTCTCAATATATTTTCACGTTCGATTATCTTTGCGAGCATCTTTCCGAAGTTAGATGATAACAGCGAAAGTTCTTTTATCTCATAGTTATGCAGCTGGATATTGTAATTGCCTTTTGTTATCATCGTTGTCAAACGTGTTATATCTTTTATGGGGTGGAACAGTTTCTTAAAACTGTAGAAGATCGAGAAAAATGCGATACTTAGTCCTGCGAGTAGGATTATCAGTATAAGATTTCTGAATGCTATGATTGACGCAAATGCACTTGAGTATTTCTGTAAAACATAAATCCGGTATGACGGATTACTGAGATCTTTCCTTGTGTAAAAGTATGTTTCACCGTCTATTGATATTTTATTGCTGTCAAGTTCCCTAAAGTTTAACTTATCCATGCTGTTGACTTTGTTGTTATCCGGGTGGAATAGAATTGTATTGTTTTTATCGGTTATTATAAGTGAAATCTCACCATAATCGTTCTCGGCAGTATAAACATTCCTCAGCATATTGCTTGTATTTATGTTGATGAACATTATCCCGGCACCTATTTCTGCAAGATTGATGGAGTAGGAGATGGTAGGTTTATTGTTAAACTCTGAAATGTAAACGTCTGTCCATCCGCTCATGCCGGTATAACTCAATCTTTTTAAGACCGGATGATTGCTGAAGTCAAAGTTGTAAAAATGATCCCTTTCCGGATAGGAAAAGTTAAATTTTTTATCATCTTTAAAATTTATTACCAGGTCTATAAAATTGTAGTTGTCGTAAATCTTGTTATAAAAATATTTTATCTTTTCAGGATCTTTTATTTTATTTCTTATGATGTATTCGCTGTAAGAGTTAACTTCACCTATGAAATTGTTTATAAGTTGATTTAATTTATCTTTGAGTGTCTTAGTGATGTAGTTGTTCTTGCTCAACGTTTCGTTGTAGGTGTAGTAGTTGAAAATAAGGTATGTTCCTACAGAAATTACCAGAATCGGTATTATAAAAACCATAAAGGTATAAATGAATAAGAGTTTGTTAAGACTTGTTTTTCTTTTTTGCATTGTTTAAAAATCCCAGTTTTTCAAATGTTCCATCTTTAATTATAATGGTAACGGGTAAATTCTCGATATCTCCAAATTTATTAAAAAGCAGTTCGCTTTTTATTTTCGGATCTTTTAGGTTCAACATTGACTCTTTTAATCTCTTTTTATTAAAATTGCATCCTTCACCGGCATTAATGATAGTTTGTGCCGATAAATATCCGAAGTATGCATATGGATTGGGTTCTGTTCCATATAGGCTCTCGTAAGTTTTGTTAAAATTAATAACTTGCGGATCTTTTGAGTCTAGATTGATTGTCGAGACAAAGCGCATGTTCTCGACTGATGCTCCGCCTATCTCAATGAGTCTTGGTGTAATTGCTGCTTCACAGCCAAGTAACGCAACTTTGTCGTCGTGTTTTTTGATGTTTTGAGATAGCAAACCTGTACCGACATCACTATCCAGTATTACAATGAGCTTTGGTTGACTGGCAATCGCCTGTAAGACATATTGGTTATAGTTCTGTTCTGCATTCTCCGCAAATTTAACATAATTAACTCTTGTATAACCGTTTGAGTTGAGTATATCCCGGATAGTCTGGTAAAATTTTATGTAATACGTGTTACCGGATTCGTTATACAAAACACTGATGTTATCGTAAGAATAGTAGTCATTTATAATGCTGAAAGCCATCTCTTTAGCTGAAACTGTAAAACTTGTGTTCATGGTGAAAAAATTATCATCGATATCTTTGATCTCATCGATGTTGCAGATGGGGGTTAATGTAATAAGGTCTGTATTTTCAAAGTCACTAAAGACTGATGCTGCAAGTGAACTTGCGATTGGGCCTATGATACATAAGGCATCATTATTTTTTTTTATATCAGAAAGGATGTTTTGTGTCTTCTCATCAGATTTCTCGTCATCATAAGATATTAATCTTAGTTTATGTTTTGCTGTTGCGTTGTAATCATCGATAGCCATGTTTATCCCATTCTTTGCAGATATACCGAGAGCCGTGAATTGACCGGACATAGTCCCTATGTAGGCGATGGTGCTTTGCCTAGTGCTGCATGACAGAATTAAGAGGATAAATGGAATGACAAGAAGCATTTTCACGTGTTTGTCCTTAGAAAACTGGAGATTAACTCATTATAACACATTAAGTTCCCCAATACAATCCCGTATAAAAACCTTAAAATCATTATTTTGACAAAAGAACAAAATGTGAGTATATTAACAGTCTCATTCTAAAGGGCACCTCTAATAACCTGCTTTGCATTTCAAACAAAGTAGTTTTTCTCATAGACGAGAAGCTGAAGCCCGCAGCATAATCTGTTTATGTGGGGATTTTCAGCGACGAAGTATATGAGAAAAAGAATGAGTATGAAACCAAGTGAGGTTATTAGAGGTGCCCTAAACAAAAAAGGCTGTAAAGATGCAGAAAAACAAGATATTTCTTTATAAAGAATCCGGCGAATTGTTAATCGGTTTTTTTTCAAAAATAAGCTCAAATAAAACTTATATTCTCACTGAAAACGGAAAGGAGCAACCGCTGCCGGATAATAAGGTGATATTTACCTGTTCCATCGACTGTGAAAACACAACAAAAGATTCTTTAAAATCATTGCGGAACAGGATAGACTCGTTCAGATCGGAGTTTAAATTAAAAGATCTTTACGATCTTGTTGCCGATGAGCCGAATGGATTTAATTTGCGGGAATTGACAGGTTTTATCCTGCAGGAGAATTGTGATCCGTGCTGTGAATTGGCGTTGATGATTGCGATAAACGAGGATAAAATTTTCTTTAAAAACAAGAACGAGATTTTTTATCCGCGCTCCATCGCCGAGGTGAATGAAACTCTCTCTCAAATCAGCAAAAAGAGATCCGCAGAGGAAAAGAAACTCAAAGATAGGAGTCTTGCCCTCGAAAAAATTAAACTTATAATAACCGGCGGCGATGAATCTGTTACGGCAGAGGTTCTCAACTATATAAATCCACTAAAAGAATATGCAATATACGGTTCAAATGAGAGTTCGGCAAATGAGATAATTTGTGAACTTGATAAACTTGGAGTTATAACTAAAAAAGATTTACTCCTTAACTCTTTTGAAATTCTTGTAAAATGCAATGTTTTTACGGAGGATGAAAATCTTGATCTTTACCGGCATAATGTTCATAGGGAATTTACAGAAACTCATGTAGGTGAGGTGAAACGGCTTGTTGACTCTCACAAAATCGATAAAGATCGCGATGATTTGACCGGTTTGACAGTATTTAGCATAGATGATGAGTCAACGAAAGATATCGATGATGCGCTCGCTGTCGTTGTTGAGGGGGATAAATATAGATTTTATGTTTTTATTGCTGAT
>JBFZEO010000124.1:0-2631 GCA_041306845.1 Spirochaetota bacterium | reverse complement strand
ACCCCGATAACCTTAGGAGTCGTGAGATAGAAAGGTTCCCCCGCCATAGCACAAGCCACATCGAGTCCGCCCGCGCCGATAGCTATCATACCCATCCCGCCGGCTGTCGGCGTGTGAGAATCGGAACCGAGCAATGTATATCCGGGTTTTGCAAATCTCTCAAGTTGAACCTGATGACAGATACCATTACCCGGTCTTGAATAATAAACACCGTATTTAGCAGCAACAGACTGGAGATATAGATGGTCGTCCATGTTCCTATGGTCGGTCTGCAGAGTATTATGATCCACATAACTTACAGAAATATCTGTAGTTACTTTAGGGATACCGATCGCCTCAAGCTGTAAATATGCAAGAGTTCCGGTAGCATCCTGCGTAAGAGTGCAATCTATATGAATACCGATTTCAGTCCCTTTCTCAAATTTACCGTCAACAATGTGAGGTTCGATTACCTTTTGCGTTAATGTCTTTCCCATTTGCGTTTAACTCCTCTATTTTCTGATTTTATCTTTAAATATTTTTTCTATAGCCTTCCACGTACTGACTTTATAAAAATTGTCCCCTTTCTTTACATAACTATCCGTCCTTTTAAATAAAACAGGATGAATTATTTTTATCGCCTTCAGTTTATGATGCATATATGCTTTAATGTCAGATCTCAGATCTCCGATACCGATCCCATTCCGTGAAATCGGAGTTATACCGGCAATCGCTTTTATCTTAAATTTAAGAAGTTCAATTGACGACTCGAACCACCTCGACAACAACGGGCCATCAGGATAATTATTATTGACAAGCCACTGTTTTGTAAGCCGTGTGAGAATGTGGCTCCGTCCGGTAAGATATATTACTCTGTAGTCTGATGACAATTTGTTCAGTATCTCCGATGAATGGAGAATAGTTTTCATTCTCAAAAGATTTGTTGTAATAAAATGATAAAAACTCGTTGCCGATATGGTAAAATCTATATCACAGATTATATAATCCTGATCTTTCCTAAGTCTGCACAATGTAACAGGAAAGTTAAACTGAACATTCTCATTAGAAAGTCTAACATTCACCATAAAGAGTTCCGGCATATTAACGTCAAGCTTGATATGCATAATCGACTTGTCAACAGTTCCGGCTAATATCAGATCGTTTCCGGCAAAGATCTCATATTTCCCGCCGATATATATTTTTTTAAAAACAGTAAATATGATAACAGGAGATTCATCATCTGTATAAATAGTATCTGAATATCCTACTGTCATATAAGCAATTTCCTTTTAAAAAAAAGAGTTAATAAAAAACAAAGGTAAAACCCGACAAAAGACCAACATAAATAGAGACAAAATCATTAAAAATGCCCCTGTCAGACTGCGACATTATTGCACATTTTTTTATTAAAATCAAATTATTTTGCCCCGCACGGCAATCCTCTATCTGAAATTCTTTTCTCTCTTTAGTATTTCATAGGCAGCATTTATTTCACGCATCTTCTTTTCAGATTCGAGCTGTTCATCCCTCGATTTAGTCGCCGCTTTATCCGGATGGTATATCTTGCACAATTGCCTGTACTTCTTTTTTATCTCATCTACGCTTGCCTCTTCCTCTATCCCGAGTGTCGCATAGGCAGCCTTTCCCTTCTGCACAGTACCAAACCCATTCTCACGCTCATACTCCCCGCTGCTCCCTCCACGGTAATAATAATCCCCGATATCGGCTCCGATCAACTTAAGGATTTCGCTTAACCCTGGAGTCATTCTATTGCCTGCAGCCGCCGCAAGCAGACTTATAAGATAGCTTTTTTCGTTGAATGTGAGTGTATTATTTATCTCCATGCATACCCGAAACAATTCGCCATTATCTATACCATCAAGGCAATACCCTTTAAATATTTCCATCTTGCGCCTCGCCGCATCCACAGTGTAGAGTTCAAGAAAAAGCGTTTTTACACGAAGTACCCCCTCTCTGTCACTCCCGTCGGTGCGGCATATAAACGCAGTCAGAAGCGGCAGGTGCGTGTGAATGGAATCTATCCCGCTCTGAAAAGTAAAATTACCTCTTATCACCACACGACCGGCAATAAAATCAAATAAAGCACCTATAAAAAAACCTAAGATTGCTCCATAAATAGTCCGTGTTATAAAAAAACCTAAAGCTGCCCCAATTATTTTACCCATTATCACTCCAGAATATAAAACGTAACAAATCTATTTAAATATCTGATATAACACAACTGATTTTACATTTGCAATAAATAAAATCCGCGACACTTGAAGTTTTGCAATTATCAATTATTAATGTTAAAGTATCACAATTACACTAAAAACGGGTATTAAAAATGAACAAAAAAGAACTTTTATTATCTCTATATAACGCGAATAAAAACTGCGACAGATGCAAACTCTCATCAACAAGGAAAAACTTCGTATTCGGAGAGGGCGATCCTGACAGCAGGATCATGTTTATCGGCGAGGCCCCGGGGAGAGTCGAGGATGAAACAGGTCATCCGTTCGTCGGCAGAGCCGGCGAACTTCTAACTGCCATTATAGAAAAAGGACTAAAAATCCCGAGAGAAAAAGTCTACATTGCAAATATCCTAAAGTGCCGTCCTACTATAGACGGAGCCGGACAGCGGGACAGACC
>JBFZEO010000123.1:0-4072 GCA_041306845.1 Spirochaetota bacterium | reverse complement strand
GGCGGCATATCACCATTCTCAAAAACTGCATTTTTAGCTTTAAACTTAGGAGGTTCCGGCATCTTTGCCCCAAGTTTTTTTAACGTATCAGAGGATGGATTGTAACTCAAAGCTGAGTTTGGCGCACTTAAAACTCCGGTCTTTTCTGAGACGATAAAGTCAACAGTCGCCGTCATACCGGGAAGGAGGATATTTTTTTTGTTTTTTGCGTTTACAAGTACAGTATAATTAACAACATTTGAGTCAACTGTAGCCGTCATCAAAACATCATTCACCACACCGCTGAAAGTCTCATCCGGATAAGCATCAACGGTAAAAGTCGCCTTCTGACCTTTTTTTATCGATCCGATATCAGCCTCTGCAACAAGAGCTTCGATTCTGATATTTCCCAGGTCTTCTGCTATGGTGAATAGAGTTGGCGCTGATAAACTGGCAGCAACGGTCTGTCCCTCTTCAACGCCCTTTTCAAGAACTATTCCGTTAATCGGAGATTTTATTACGGCATAATCAAGATTTGTCCTCGCTGTCATAAGTTTAGATTCCGCCGAAAGTTTTGTCGCATATGCGCCATCTTTTGACACACGGAGCTTATCGAGTTCAAGGTCAGAGACCAGTTTATCTTTGTTAAGGCTGATATTGGTGTTATACTCCTGAAGGGCAAGTTCATATTCCGACTTTGCTTTAAGCAGATCAGCTTCCGCCGATTTTACACTTATCTCAAGCAGCTTAGTATCGAGTACAGCAAGTATCTGCCCCTTCTTTACTAAACTGTTATTGTCCGCATAGACATTCACAACTGTACCGGAAACCTGAGTACTAACTTCTACCGTCTTCTGCGCTTCAATAGTTCCGGTAGTTGAGACAACAATCTTGATATCCCCCCTTTCGACGTTACCATACTTTAAACTTTCACTCTTCTTACCGGAACAGCTGACAGCCATAATCACAACAGCCGTAAACACTGCCGCAACGAAAAACGCCCCGGCAAAAACTTTAAATGTTCTATTTATTATCATTTCATCCTCCTATGTAGATGCTATAAAATTCCTTTTAAAAAACTAACTTTCCGATCCCATTAAATAATCAAGATCGAGCACACTTGATATAAACTCGTATTTTGCATTGAGAATATTTATCTCAGTCTCGAACAGTGTATTCTCCGAGTCTTTCAGTTCGAGATAATCCTTACTGCCGTTATCATACAAACGCCTTACAAGTTCATATGAGCTTTTAGCTGCATCTCTACTCATGACAAGTGAATCCATATCATTCTTAATCTCTTTTATTGTCATAACAAGACCATCAAATTCGATCTGAGCTTTTCTTTTAGCTCCGGCAAGAGAGTTTTGCTTGATTTTAATGTTATTCTCATTTTGGATAACACTTACCTGAGTATTTGAGAATGGTAACGCCCATTGCAGCGGAAGTGAAACAGACAAACTTACATTACCGTTGTCAAGATTGACATTCTCACCGCTGACAGAATAACCCAGACTGAAAGAGGGGGCAGCCGAACCAATGATGGCAGCTCTGTTGTTTTGTGCCGATCTCAAGTCATAATAAGCCTGTAAGACATCGGTATTTTTATCGATATCAAGTTTTAGATTTTCTAAAGATTCGGATTTTAACTCAGGCAATTCGTCAGTCAGAACCAGTTCAGCCTCGGTATCAGTACCGATAACATACTTAAAATTTAACATGGCTTTTGCGAACTCATTATTTAGTTTTTTGAGTTCATACTCGCCTGTCTTATAATTTATAACAGCATTCAGCCTGTCGATCTCTGATATGGTTCCCGAGTCAAATTTTTTCTGAGCCATCTCCTCCCTTTTTTTCAAAGTCTCCAGTTTATCTGCTTGCAGTCTGACTTTTTGAGATAGAACAACGAGGTTGTAATAGTATTTCCTTACATCTCTAACCAGTGCGTTTTTTGCCTCATTATAGGTAATTTTACCATTCCTATAATCAAGAACTGACTGCACGATATCGGTGGCAAGATTCGCATTCACAGAAACGGAAGCGCTTGCCCCGACTGAAACTCCGTATGCCCCGGAACGCAAATTCTCAGTTACAGATCCGGAGAGTTTTATATCCGGTAGAATGGAATTCCACGACGTAGCACTCGATAATTTCTGATTGTTTAATGTCAGATTGGAATTCTTAAGATCAATATTATTCTTTAATGCCATATCAACAGCCGATGCAATGCTCATTTCGGTTGACTCTGCCGTACATATAAAAGGTAATATAAATAATAGAAATATTATTTTTTTCATAGATATCCTCCTGATATACAAATTATCAATTAACTCTTAATGGGCATTTAACAATTTATTAATAAAGTCTTAAAATTAGGTTGTTTTTATACCCATTCCATCAGCCAAAATACTTTGAATTTTCTTGACAATAAAAATTACTTAAGTTAGAGTAAAGCCATTGAAATTATACTTAATGTTTATGTGGAGGAAAATAATGAGCGTTACAATATTGCATGATAAAGACGCAGATCTTGAGATACTAAAAGGCATGACTATTGGTATTATCGGCTACGGTTCTCAGGGGAGAGCTCAGGCTTTAAATATGAGAGATTCCGGTATTAAAATAATTATCGGTGTCAGAAAAGGACCTTCATTCGACAAGGCAAAAGAGGACGGTTTTGAAGTTCTTACTGTTGAAGAGGCTGCTGCAAAAGCGGATATTATCCATATCCTCCTCCCGGACGAACTTCAGGGCGGAGTTTATAAGAATGAAATCGAGAAACATATCACAAAAAATAAGGTTCTCTCTTGTTCACATGGTTTTAACATTATTTTCAAACAGATTTTGCCTCCGGCTGATGTTGATGTTATAATGGTTGCACCAAAGGCTCCTGGAACTGAAGTTAGAAAAACTTATGCAGCTGGTTTCGGTGTACCTGGGCTTGTTTCTGCTCACCAGAACCCGTCCGGTAAAGCTCTCAAGATCGCTCTTGCTATGGCAAAGGCTGAGGGACTTACAAGAGCCGGCGTTTTGGAATGTACTTTTGCTCAGGAAACTTACGAGGATCTTTTCGGTGAACAGGCTGTTCTTTGCGGTGGAGCTGTTCAGTTGATTAAATATGGTTTTGAGACTTTAACAGAAGCCGGATATCCTCCTGAAATGGCTTACTTCGAATGTCTTCATGAACTTAAATTGATTGTTGATCTTATATATGAGGGCGGTATCCAGAAAATGAACTCTGTTATTTCTAATACTGCTGAGTGGGGTGAATATGTGTCCGGCCCAAGAATCATCGATCCTTCAGTTAAAACAAGAATGAAAGAGGTTCTCAAGGATATTGAGTCCGGTAAGTTCGCTAAAGAATGGATGGAAGAGGCCAACGGCGGATGCAAGAAACTTCTTAAAAATAGAGAGGATCTTGGTAAACATACGATTGAAGTTGTTGGTAAGGATATAAGATCTCTTTTTGAAAAGAAATAAGTAAGTTGATTTTATAATAATTGTACTTGGAGAGGACTGTCTTAAAAATGGACAGTCCTTTTTTATTTGTGGAATTGTAAATTTTGACCATAGGGGGAGTGGATTTTTATAAGAGCTGCGCTCTTATAGATCTGCCTTTGGGACTTGCTGTCTATCGAGAAGTTATTTTATAAGAGCACAGCTCTTATGATCTCAGTATATTGCCGGCTGTCTTAACAAAAGCTACCAAACACACTTTTTCCTTTGCGGAAAGAGGATGGAAATTTTTATAAGAGCTGCGCTCTTATATATCTGCTTCCGGACTTGCTGTCTATCGAGAAGTTATTTTATAAGAGCACAGCTCTTATGATCTCAGTATATTGCCGGCTGGCTTGTCAAAAGTTCCACAAACTCTCTCTTTTCTTGGTAGAAAAAGAGAGTTTTACATAACTTTTTGGCCGCGCCGGCAATATCGAAAGGTAAAATTTGAATAGGAAGGACAGCGCAAGTCCATATGGGGGCTGGTCGCAACTTTTCAGTTGCTGCTCGCCTCTGCGTCCTTAGGTAAAATGGGAATGGGGGGAAGGAGTTTTAACATCGGCACTATTAATTTTCTACCACCCGCTTCGCTGAA
>JBFZEO010000122.1:0-2625 GCA_041306845.1 Spirochaetota bacterium | reverse complement strand
GGTCATGTTTTATGCTGCAAAGACCAGTTCTCCATTCTCCGTAAAGAATGGATCTACCGTTTTATGATAGTTTTTTTTACGGCGATGGTGGTTGTCGGCGGTTATAAGAGGTTTTTTGACTCTGGCAAGAGAGACTTTGACCTTGTGGATATGGGTAAGATGTACCGGTCGCCGGAACTGTGGGGACTCCTTGGGAGATCGGAACGTGTTGAGGCGATCGACGCAATAATCGCAAAGTTAAAAGAACAAATTCCTGCCGGTAAGAGTGCTGCTGTTGTAGGATCGATGCCCCTCCTGAATTATCTCATAAACAGGGAGTATCCGTGGGAAAACCCCTGGACTGAACAGATCGCGCCGCACTGGATTGATATCTATGTAGGTAAAGGAATTACTCCCGATTTTATAGTTTACAGCAAGTATAACGGACGTGAACCGCACTGGCCGGTGGTGAGGAGCGGGGCTGAACCCCGGGACGCCGCCGTTTATGATGTTATAAACGAATTAATTCATGAAAGATATGTTAGTATCTATGAGAATGAACTTTTTGTTATTTATAAATTGAAATGAAGTTTCTAAAAGTTATTTCTTCAGAATAGAAAAAAGACTTGGATTATCAGGGAGAATGGGACAGTGATAAAAAACAATAAAGAGATTTACGGCGGAAGTCAGGCTAAAACTATTGTAAAAAAAAGCAGCTGGTATTTTATGGTGAGTATATACACCAAAGTTGTCAGTTTCCTTGTTGCAACTTTAATTGTAACAAACTATCTCAGTCCGGCGGAGTTCGGTGTCTTAACAAACATTGAGACAATAGCTAATTTTCTTGCTATCTTTATCTCACTTGGGCTCGATGAGGCTTATTTCAGATTTATATATAATCACAACGAGACTAAAGATAAAATTAAAGAATTCGTCAGTTCATATTTCTGGATAATAATCCTGTTCGGGATTGTGGTGGCAGTTATAAGTTCGGTTATTATGAAATACACTTTTGCTGCGAGGTTTAAACTCGGATTTCATCCGTTTATTTCGTTGACAGTTGTTGGTGCACTCCTCCTGCAGCTTAGTGCGCTCGGCAATTCATTCCTCAGACAGCAGCTCAAGACGGAACTTTTAAGCATCACGATTTTTTTGTCCTACAATGTTTATGTCATTCTCAACATTGTCCTCCTTGTTGTTTTTAGAATGGGAATTCAGGCGCAAATTTATGCTCTTTTTGCTCAGAATGTAGTTTTGTTTGTGATATTTGTTTTTATCCTTTTGAAATATGAACTGATAGGTTTCAAATTTAATTTCAAAATAATAGTCGAGGGGCTTGTCTACTCGATCCCGCTTTTACCAAATCAACTTTCGTTCTGGATTGCAAATTTATCTGATAAATTATTATTAATATATCTCAGATCGGAGTCCGAGAGCGGGATCTACTCTGTCGGATATAAAATTGCTTCCATGATTACTGTTTTTTCCACGGCTGTATTTACAGTTTATAAACCGATGATGTTCTCGATGTTCAGTGATGACAAAGAGGCAGCACGCAAAAAGATAACCCATTTTATCCCGATCTATTACTTCGTCATATTCTGGCTGGCATTTGCGCTCGGGTTCCTGTCAAAGGAAACGATCATGATTTTTATCCACAATGCTAAGTATCATCCGGCTCATATTGTTGTTCCGATAGTAGCTTCGGGTTATTTATTTATGTCGATGTACAAACCGTTTTATAACATTATCACATATTACGGTAAAACGTGGGTAATCTCAGCCGGAGCTATAATCCAGGCTGCTGTTAATCTTGTGTTAAATATAATTCTTATTCCGAGATTCGGGTCTATAGCTGCCGCTTGGACGACAGTTTTCTCATTTTTCTTCTCTTATGTCTGGCTCTACGTTTTTAGTCAGCGGTTGTTCTCGATAAAACTCGATTACAAGAAACTGGTGATTATAACAATGAGCGGTGTAATTGTACTCTGCGCATGGTACGGGATAGACGGACTGATCCATTCTACTAATAACTTTGTAAATTTCGGCATAAAATCAGTGCTGATGTTCGCCGGAGCCGGATCTCTGATCCTGACCGGACAGATAAACATCAAAGAAATCCTGCTCAAGAATGGAGCGAAGTGATGAACATACTTCTTATCGCTTTTAAATATCCTCCGTACAGCAGGGTCGGTTCCTATCGATGGACTAAATTTTCGCGGCTCCTTGCTGATAGGGGAGTTAAGTTTGACGTGGTGACGGTTGACTGGCGGATTGCAGATAAGAACAACTGGATAAACGATGTTACTCATCCCAATATAACCATTCACCGCATAAAATCATGCTGCTGTCATAACATAAAATACCGCACATATGACGGAAGTCTTGCCGGCAGAATCAAAAATAGACTCCGCAATCAGTTTGACAAACTTCTCAGGCTTGCGTATTTTGTGGATGAGGCGCAGTTTTGGGGGCGTGCGCTTGTTCCGTACTGTCTCCGTCTTGCCGGGGAAAAGAGGTTTGATGCGATAGTCACGACCGGCGCTCCGTTTATGGAAAACTACAGGGCATCTGTGCTTTATAACAAACTTGGGAGAGCTGTTCCGCTGGTGCACGATCTCCGTGATGAATGGAACGAGGGGCGCA
>JBFZEO010000119.1:0-5033 GCA_041306845.1 Spirochaetota bacterium | reverse complement strand
ACCCGAAAAAGTTTACGCATAAAGATATCCAGTAATTGTGAGGCGGAATAATTGAACATTTTACTGATCCACAACTATTACCGGGAACGGGGGGGCGAGGATGCCGTTTTTGAGAATGAGTTCTCGTCTCTCCTTCATGCGGACGGCGTATCTGTTTACAAATATTCGGTGAACAGCGCCGACATCGATGAGAGAGGACTTACCGGCAAGTTAAAAAGTTTTTTAAACATTCTGCACAACGGCAAAGTCTACCGCGAACTCACCAGCCTTGTCGCCGCAAAGAAGATCGATATCGTTCATGTTCATAACGTTTTTCCTATGATAACTCCCCGCATTTACCGCATTCTCAAAAAAAAGACAAAAGTAAAAATCGTGCAGACTCTACACAACTACAGGTTTGTTTGCCCGAACGGCTTGCTTTTTCGCGACGGTCACATATGTTACGAGTGTGAGAATGGAAAGTTCGCCGGATGCATCAAGAACCGGTGTTTTAAGAGCAGTCTTATTTTCAGCACTTTGTATGCGTACCTCATCAGTAAGTACAACAGAGATTTCAGGACAAAAATCGACTGTTATATCTCCCTGAATAATTTTGTGAAGACGTTGTTGACCGATGCCGGATTTGATCCGGGAAAGATTGTTGTGAAGGACAACGCTCTGCCGGATTGTGTTGTGGAATCTGTTAAAAATACCGATAAGGATTATTTTTTGTTTATGGGGAGGATCACTGCGGAGAAGGGGATCCGTTTTTTGACAGAGTATTTCATGGAGCATCCGGAGTTAAATCTCGTTGTTGCCGGTACCGGACCGATTCTCGATGAACTGAAGCAGATTTCCCATTCTCACGTCAATATTACATTCTCAGGGTTCGCGGACGGCACGAAAAAAGACGAACTCTTAAACGGCGCAAAGGCGCTCATAGTTCCGTCGTTGTGGTACGAAAATTATCCGATGACAGTTGTCGAGGCTATGAGGAATGGGACTCCTGTCATAGCATCAGATATCGGGGGATTGAGCTCGATTATTACCGACGGATACGACGGATTTTTGTTTAAGGCTGGCGATAAGAATTCTCTCGGTAACGCTATAGGAAAAATTACCGATAATAAAAAAGATATTTCAGATAATGTGCGCGCGACCTATCTATCAAGAATGGAGTCCGGCGCAAATACCCGAAAACTTGTAGATATATACAGGGAAATTTTAAAATAATGGAGCAGCAGATGACCGATGTTGTATGCAAAAGATGCGTCTATCTGGGCGGAGTAAGGTTTGATAATGTAGATATGGCGGAAGCTATAGAGAGGATGGATTCAAGAATTGCCGGTCACATCAAGGGGAGCGGCAGTTCGCTTCTCATGGCGGCAAATCAGGACATATTGAACAGGATCGGTAAATATAAGGACATCACAGCCGGCATTCTAAACGATGCGAGTTTCCTGACGATCCCTGACGGATACTCAATTGTATATGCGGCAAAGTTTATAAAGACTCCGCTCAAAGAGCGTGTTGCCGGCCCCGACTTGATGTTTGAATTTATAAAACATGGTGCAGATAAGAAATACAGACACTTTTTCCTCGGTGCCAAAGAGGGCGTAGCGGAGCGAATGGTAAATAATTTTAAAACTGTAGTTCCCGATCTCGCTGTTGCCGGCATCTACTCCCCGCCGTTCGGCGACTTTAGCGACGAGGAGAATGCCAAGATAATAAAGATGGTTAACGACTCAAACGCCGATGTGCTCTGGGTTTCGTTCGGGTGTCCTAAACAGGAATGGTGGATTGCTAAGAATATCGACAAACTCGATGTTCCGATCTCGGCCGGTGTTGGTGCTGCGTTCGATTTTCATTCCGGCAACGTCAAACGTGCGCCCCTTTTTGTCCGCAGAATGAGACTTGAGTGGCTTCACAGACTCTTTTCTGAACCGGGACGGCTTTTTAAAAGGTACTTTGACGGCGGAATAAATCTAATCGGCGTCATAAGAGCCGAGCGGAAAAAACGCTCACACAAATCCTGACACATGTGTGTATATCTCGGAAAAGACTCTCTCAAGAGCTGATTTAAAAATATATTTCTTATCGAACTTGATTCTTGAGAGAGTCTGTGGTAAATCCTTAATCATTAAAATAGAGTATTGTGCAGGAGAGTTCCGGTACATTCTCAATCTGCAAATTGCTGCTGTTTTCAGTTGATATTTTAGCACCGCTCAGGTTTGTAAGATCGGTAAAGCTCCGTCCGGCAAGTCCGATACTGTTCAGTTCTATGTTAATGGGATGCGGCTGCTTATCGAAGTTTACGAGAACAAGAGCCTGTTTATTGTCAACTGATCTGGTAAATCCCCAAATCTTAGGATTCCCCGTATTTATCTTTTTATAGTCTCCCGTCTGCAGCGGAGTACAGTTTTCCCGTATCCGTATCATTTTTTTGTAGTGCGAAAGTATCGATTCACTGTCACTATTTAACTCCGGGAACACGCTCCAGTCGAGGTTGACTCTCAGTCTTCTGTCGTCTTTAAATTTGTCCGATTTGGCTCCGAGTTCGTTCCCGTAGTAGATGAATGGAGTCCCCGGTGAAACCATAAGTATACTGTTCATAAGTTTCATCCTTTTCAGGTCACCTTTTTGAGCTGTTGCCGGACGATCAGATACGTTGTCATGGTTACAGAGGAAATTACCCAGTGTTGCATTATCAGGAAACATTCTCTTACGGAGATCAAAAATATCGGAAATTGCAGTTATTATTCTGTTTGATTTTTCTCCGGAGCGGACAGAATCGCGGATAATGGATGGCAGACTGAAATCAAAGTTCATTTCGAGAGCATCATTACCGTTGCCGAAATAAGCGTCAATTTTTTCATATCCGGCATAAACCTCACCGACCATAAACTTGGGGTATCCGAGTTTGCTGTAATTATCGATAACTTTTTTGCGTATTTCCTTAAAGAATTCTATCGTTTTCTTAGAATCGGCGCCGTGCCCGGGACCATCTTCATAAAGGTAGCGCACCTGATCTATTCTCACACCGTCAAATCCCCGGTTTAACCAGTAAATAAGTGTACGAACCATCTCATTTCTAACTTCGGGATTATTGTAGTTTAGATCGGCAAATTCCGGCCCATTTGCTGAGTAATAATAGGAATCGAATTTTTTAACTTTGTACCAGACTTGAGTCCATTTCCCGCCGCCCCACGCCTGTTGCCAATTTTCAGAAGGTTTTTTTTGCCATATAAACCAGTTTTTATTTTTACCGGTTCTTACTGCGTCCTGAAACCATTTGTGTTTTACCGATATGTGGTTTGGAACCCAATCAAATATTACTTTTATTCCCCGTTTATGTGCCTCAGAGAGGAGTTCATTCAGATCGGAATCGTTCCCAAAGTAGGAGTTAATGGAGTAATAATCGGTTGGATCATAACCGTGCATATTGTAATCCGGATTGCTGCTTTTATTACCGCATTCCGATATCGGCGAAAGATATATAGCTGTAATTCCCAGATCGGTTGCCGTTGCTGGATTGCCGTCGTTTAGATAATCAAGTTTGTTTATTATACCGCGCAGGTCGCCTACATTATCTCCGTTTGTGTCATTAAACCCCTTGACCCATATGTGATAAAAAATCTTCTTTTTGTACCACTCATTATCATTCTCCTGAAGCGATAAGGTTGTGTCCGGTTTTATCAAGTGTGAGATCTCATTAAAATATTTTCCTTTAGGGAATAGTGAGATTGTTTCAGCCAGGCAGAACGCCACTGTACATAAAAAAATTATCATTCTCATAGAAACTCCTCGTATAGTAATATATATTTATATTAGTTTTTACCGGTAATAGAATCCGTGATCTTTATCACAAAGTTGTTCTAAAAGGGGTAAATACCCAAACGGATAAACGGTAAATAGGTAAAAATACTTCAATAAATTCGATGGGCAGCAAGAAATATAATGTTATTTTATGGGTTTATCTAAAAGTTGATGCAATAGCGAATTTAACAAGTGGTGAATTATCTGTGAAATTTTTATGAAAATACGCGTTGATAGTCTGGTGGATAAAAAAAGCGGGTGACGAGGTTCGAACTCGCGACATTCAGCTTGGGAAGCTGACACTCTACCAACTGAGTTACGCCCGCAATTTGTATTCATTTTCTAATAGTTTTTCTGATTTTTGTCAAGGGCTAACCGTCCGCTTTCTTGTACTCCTCAAGTTTTTCGGTACAGATTTTAGGATTTCCTATCGTTCCCGGTCCGCAGATACATCCGCCTTCGCACGCCATCACTTCAACGAGATTTCCGGGAGCTTTCCCCTTGCCGTACGCCTTGAGAATGAGGAGATTTTTTTTGTCGAGACCGTTTATAACGCTCTCTTTTATGTTAAAGTCTTTGTTGTTTATGGCAGAATGGGCAATTACCGCGCCGGCAACACCCTGACTCACCGGAAATCCGCGTCCCTCCTTTGATGCCGGCAGATTATCAAAACTGCTCTCTTCACATGTAAAAACATCAACATCTTTGGCGATAAGGAGCGATCCCAATTCCTCAAAAGTCAGCACATAATCGATTATATCACTGTTAAAGCCCTCATGTTTTTTTGCAATGCATGGCCCAATGAAAACTACTTTATTTTCCGGATATTTTTCCTTGCTGTACTCGGCAGTGTATATCATCGGTGTTTTAGTGTGTGATACATATTTCTTAAAGTCCGGCGCATGCTTATTAACAGCTTCGATATAAGCCGGGCAGCACGATGTTCCCATCGTGCTGTCCCCTGCCGATATTCTTTCGT
Organism: Spirochaetota bacterium; assembly: GCA_041306845.1. Lineage (GTDB taxonomy): Bacteria > Spirochaetota > GWE2-31-10 > GWE2-31-10 > GWE2-31-10 > JBFZEO01. The sequence continues at coordinate 259 of JBFZEO010000119.1, read as the reverse complement.
GCAGCTCTCTGCTCTCGTTGGCAACAGTTATGTCTGCCCCGTAAGCGACCTCGATCACATTGTCAAAACCTAACATTCTCACCGCACTTACAAGCTGTTTCACTGTCCCAGGGAACTGACCTGCCGCTGCCGGAGCGATGAGTGCTGATTTTTTATCGGTGCTTTTTAACAGTTTTATCACATCTGTTATCTGCGATTTCTCGGCAATTGCCCCGAACGGACAAGATTTGATGCATTTGCCGCAGTAGATACATTTTGT
>JBFZEO010000118.1:0-7192 GCA_041306845.1 Spirochaetota bacterium | reverse complement strand
CTCAGTTTTTTGGAATCATAGTTACAGTTCGCTTTTATATACTTTGCATGTTTATCAAGCGGCGATCCGGATAAGAAAAATCCCAGTGCCTCCTTCTCAACAAACAGCCTGAAGTCATCATCCCATTCCTCGGTATCGATCCCCTCCTCTTCTGACTCCGCCTGACTATCCATCACATCGCCGAACAACAGCCCCTGCCCCATCCGTCTGTCCTCCTGATAGTGCTGAGCATCAGCGATAAGCGACTCAAGATTTTCTACAAGCCACTTTCTCTTCTGGCGGAATGAGTCCATCGCGCCGCATCTGACAAGTGTATCGATAACAGATTTATTATTTACACGGAGATCACATTCTTTAAGATAATGTTTAAACGACTTAAACTCGCCGATCCGTTCCCTGACAGCAATTATGTTTTTAGCAGCCGCCTCACCTACACCCTTTATCCCGCAAAGTGCGAACCGCACCGCTCCATTCTCCACACCAAATGCGATCTGCGACTTGTTAATATCCGGCGGCAGTATCTTAATCCCCTTCTCGTGAAGATAATTTACATAGATAAGTATCTTATCAGGATGACCGATTTCCGATGTCAGAACAGCAGCCATATATTCCACCGGATAATGAGCCTTAAGATATGCACACTGATATGCCAGATACGAATAAGCCGCCGCATGAGACTTATTAAAACCGTAGTCGGCAAATTTCTCCATCTTCTCAAATATGATTATCGCAACATTTTCCGGTACACCGTTTGAGATCGCACCTTTTATCGGCATCGGTACTTTTTTTAATTTCTCGCCGGTTGCCTTCAAAGTCTCATTCTCGGCATTAAGTTTCTCAACCTCGGGGAGATTCCCGTAGATGAAGATTTTTTTATGTTTCTCCATCTCCTCTTTCTTCTTCTTACCCATCGCACGACGAAGCATATCGGCGGAACCAAGATCGTACCCGGCAAGTATCTGGGCGATCTTCATGACCTGCTCCTGATATATCATAATCCCGTTAGTTTCACTAAGAACAGGCTTTACGAGTTCATGATCATACACAATCTCTTCTCTGCCATGCTTTCTGTTAATATATGTCTCGATCTGCGCCATCGGTCCCGGCCGGTAGAGTGCATTCATCGCTATCAGATCAAATATCGTCGTCGGTTTCAGTTTAGCAAGATTCTTCTTCATCCCGGGACTTTCAAACTGGAAGATAGCATCTGCATCTCCGCGTGAAAAAAGATCAAAAACTTTTTTGTCATCCAGCGGGATTTTATCTATATCGATAACGATATTCTGTTTTTTTAGAATGTCAAGGCAGTCCCGGATAAGCGTAAGCGTAATCAAACCGAGAAAGTCCATCTTAACAAGTCCGCACTCCTCCAACTGCGGACCGGGGAACTGAGTAGTTATCATGTCCCCCTCTTTTTCATCCTTAACAATCTGCACCGGTACCAGATCAATTATAGGCTGATCTCCGATAACAACACCGCAGGCATGAACACCGGTTTGACGGTTTAATCCTTCAAGTTTTATGGAAGCATCGAGAAGTTTTTTCTCCTCCTCCGTTCCATGGAGAAATATCTCCTTGAGTTCAGGAGTATTTTCTATTTTTTCAGAGAAAGTCTTCCCTTCATCCGGTATAAATTTGGCAATCTGATTAACACGCGCCAGAGGAATTTCAAGTACCCTTCCGACATCGCGTATTACCGCTTTTGCCTTCATCTTACCAAACGTAACGATCTGACTGACTTTTTCCTTAGTATATTTATTATTTACATAATCTATAACCTCTCCACGCCGCTCTTTACAAAAGTCGATATCAAAATCTGGCATCGAAACACGCTGTTCATGGAGAAATCTTTCAAAGAGGAGATCATACTTCAACGGATCGATATTTGTTATGCCGAGTGCGAATGCTATTATACTCCCCGCACCGGAACCTCGCCCCGGACCGACCCATATCCCATGATCCCGCGCATATTTTATAAAGTCCCAAACTATCAGGAAATAACCGGGGAATCCCATTCTCGTAATAACCCCGAGCTCCATCTCGGCTCTCGACTTAATCTCATCAGTAACAACATCGTATCTTGAGTTCAAACAAGAGAAAGTCAACTCTCTCAAGTAACTATCCTTGGTGTATCCGGAAGGGATCTCAAAGTCCGGCAGGAGCGGACCGGGAAGATTAAGTTTAAGATCGCACATCTCCGCTATATTTGCCGTATTTTTGAGGGCGGACGGCACATCCTTAAAGAGAGCCTCCATCTCCTCTTCCGTTTTCAGATAGAATTCGCTTCCAAAGAACTTCATCCTATTCCCATCAGAGAGAGTCTTCTTTGTACCGACACAAAGGAGGATATCCTGATACTCCGCATCCGCCTTTTCGAGATAGTGAGCATCGTTAGTTGCCACGAGCGGAATCTTATGGTTGCGGCTTATATTATAAAGTTCTTTGATAACCCTCGATTCCTCTTTCATCCCATGATACTGGAGCTCAAGAAAGAAATTCTCCTTGCCAAAAACTTCCTGATAATAAAGACTCTTTTTGACTGCCGACTCAACATCGCCTTGCAGAATGAAAGACGGAATCTCACCGGCAATACACGCCGACAGACAGATGAGTCCCTCAGAATATTTCTCGATGAGCTCCCGGTCAATCCTCGGTTTATAATAAAATCCCTCTGTAAACGAGAGTGAACTAAGTTTTATAAGATTTTTGTACCCGGTATTATTTTTTGCGAGTAGAATGAGATGGTAGCGGTCTTTATCTTTATCAAACCTGCTTCCCTTGGTAACATAAAATTCAGACCCGATAATCGGTTTAATTTTAGCTGATTCACACTCTTTATAAAATTCGATGGCACCAAAAAGATTGCCGTGATCCGTCATTGCCAGAGCACTCATCCCGAGACTCTTAGCCTTGGCAACCATATTTTTGATTTTCAACATCCCGTCAAGGAGTGAGTACTCAGTGTGATTATGCAAATGGACAAAATTATATTTACTCATGCGTCTAACTCTAATCCTTCATAAGCCGGCATAACTTTAAAGTCTGCGGTATTAAATTTCTCGCCGCACTTTTTTGTGATGACATCAAGTTTTGCGTCTGTCCTGTCCGGGTCGTGGTGGAATAGGACTAATTTCTTCACACCGGAGTGCATCGCCTGTGTTATAGCATATTTATAGGTAGAATGTCCCCATCCTGTAAAATTTTTATATTCCTTTGAAGTATACTGAGCATCATGCACAAGAATATCTGATCCGGCAAAGAAATCGGAGATCCTCTTGTTGCTCTCATCGGCAGTCTGCTGCCCCTCGACACAATTATCTGGATCATCGGCAAAAAGGTTCAGGAACGGTTCATGGTCGTAACATGTCGAGATAACCTTTCCCTGATACTCAAACCTGTAGCCGAGACAGAGGATCGGATGATTAAGATACTGATAACTCACCTTAAGACCGCCGGGAAGCTCCATCGATCCCTCTTTGAGTTCATGATAGTTTATCGTGCTCTGCAGCTGGGTAAAGTTTACCGGGAAGTATTCATAAGTAAGCTGACCGCCGACTATCTCCTCGAGAGATTTACTAAGCGGAACCGGACCATAGATATCGATAACTGAAGACGGCGCATGGATCGGACCAAAAAAAGGGAATCCCATGATATGATCCCAATGCGTGTGGCTCAAAAAAGCATATATCCTCAAAGGTTTCTTAACATCCGGAGACGAGAACAGATTCGCCCCAAGCGCACGACAACCCGTCCCAAAATCTATGACAATCCTGTAATCCTGATCTGTTATTATCTCAATAGATGATGTATTGCCGCCGTATTTGGCAGTTTTGGGCCCGGGACAAGCTATCGATCCCCTAACACCCCAGAATTTTACTTTAAACAAAAAACACCCCCATTCATAAAAAGACAGTAAAGAGATTATACCCCAAGAACATACATTCCACAAAGGGAAAGCAAACTTTACCAATAATATATATGAGAAAATCAAAGATGATAAACATTACGAGAGTTTCAGGAAAACCTCTGCTTTTTTCACGGTAGATTCGGCATTCATCTCGATATCATCAAAATCTTTGGAGGAGATCTTTATAATCTGCATGAGCTGCTCCTCATTTGGATCATAAACAGAATTACCGCTAAATCCAATCTTCACTTTATTGGCAATTATATTTGCCAGTGAAATAGTAGCCACAAATTTCATATATTCGGGTTCTGACGACTCAACGTTGTGATGATAGAGAATGGAACTCCTTATGGCCGGAGGAAGTTTCCACAAATCAGAGATTCTCAGACCGAGATCACAGTGATTTATCTCAAAATTCTTCGTTTCAACATTATGAAGGGGTATGCTCTTAATCCTTGAATAGTTTATAGCATGTTCATAGGCCGATGAAACGACTGAGTTAAACGGGATCTTACCGATATCGTGCAAAAGTCCGGCAACAAAGTATTCTTCAACAAACTTTGGGTCAATCTTCTGCTTAAGAGCAAGATTTTTAGCCATCGCCCCTACACAAACCGAGTGCCGCCAGAACTCTTCCATGTTAAGAGCTTCAAAATTGTTCTGTTTATTTACAGTTGTGAGAACACCCGTGGAGATAACAAGATTTTTTATAGTATTGATACCGAGCATAACAATAGCACGGATAAGCGAGGTTACCTGATTTGGCAGAGAATAGTATGCTGAATTTATAAGTTTTAAAACTTTCCCGGTCAGGACGGGATCGACACTTATTATATCATTCAACTTTTTAGCATCAACTTTTGGATCTTTAGCCAGCTCCATTATCCTTGTAACCGATACGGACAGAGGGGGCATCTCTTTTATAAATCTATTTACCCTGATCAATTCTTCATTTGTTAACATAGTAGTGAGACTACCAAAAAAACACATAAAAATCAACACTTTTGATTTGTTACCGTTAAATAAATAATTTATCTTCATCAATATTTCATTCAAGTAATTGTAAACTGCTCATATGAGCAGCTGCCTATATCCTTAAAATCCTAATCCGGATCAAGGTAAATAGTAAAATTACCGCAAAATTAAAAAAGTGATTAAATTCAAATTTGATGAAACAGAATAGAAATAGTTAGAAAAGGAAGATAAACAATGCGACTCCAAGCTGGAATGGATTTATCAATAAAATTCCAGTATTACCTTCTCATAAAAAAAACCGGCATTTAACTGCCGGTTTAATTTTATGAGAAGGAGTTATTATTTAACTATAAAGAACTTTGCCTCAAGCGGATCAAGCGTTATAGTATACTTGCTTGATGAAGCAGAAACATCCTCATTCTCTATGCCGTCATCGAGGAAAGAACCTCCGACAGTCCCCTGCGACAACTCAATAGTCTGTGACGAAGTCCCAAGATTAACGCAGTAAACAACCTTATCCCCTGTTGATGAGTCGTACTTAAGATCGGCATATTTATCACCGGATGCTATCAGGTTAGTTCTTGTCTTTTCCTGCCACATTGACGAGTGAGCAGCTCTTAATGTCATAACTTTTGTAAAATAGTTTACAAGATCCTGCTGATCTGCATTAAACCCGGATATCTTACCGGTAGTTCGTCCTATATGCATTGAACCCAAATCACTCGATCCCTTAGCCTGTCCCCATTCCTCACCGTAATAGAGAGTTATAGGTCCGGAATACGCACCAAGCATACTTAGTGCAAGTTTATGCCTCTTCCAGTAATTATTGTTATGGCTTCTGGAATAGTTTATCAGATCGCCAAATCTTGCAAGGTCGTGGTTACCAAGCATGAGATTAGGATGCGCCCATGAAGGATACGAACTATGAGTATTAAATCCGCTGTTTATCGTTTCAGCAAGACCGGAACTTACCTCTTTGCCCCCCTCCTCTCTCGCTATAGCCTGAACAATTTTATATCGCAACGGGAAGTCAAACGCCGAAGCACACCCCTGCACTGAAGTACCATAAGTATTCTGAGCAATGCCGGATTCCCCTTCCCAATCTTCACCAACCATATAACCAAGTATTCCCCATTTTTTACCGCCCAGAGTCGGATTTGAGGCATCAGCTTTATTCTCAGCAACAGCAGCCTCGACAGAAGCCCTTATGTCATCCCAATAGAAATTTCCGCCGCCCTGCCCCTTATGGTCTCCGCCGTCACCAGGTCCGATCTGGTAAGACTGATCGAGTCTCCATCCGTCTATCTTGTAATTTTTAATCCAGTAATAAGCAACATCTTTATAATACTGCAGAGAATTCCCACCGTCATTATAGTTTACCGGATTTGACCCGTTAGGTGTTTTGCCGGACAGAGGCGATGCCGAGATAGAAGTAGAACCACCCTGCTGAACACTTCCTGCGTTGTGTCCCATTGTAGTATCAAGCACGATATACAAACCCTTTTCGTGTGCTTTTTGAATGAGTTCTCTGAGTTTATCATTACCGCCAAACTTTGGATCAACATTAAAAAAGTCATTGGCATAATAACCGGTATGTGCCTGATTACTGTTTGGATCCGAGTAAAAAACCGGAGTCATCCATATGGCATTCATCCCCAAACCTTTGATATAATCAAGAGAATTAATAATCCCCTGCAGATCGCCCCACGCCATCTCGCCGCTGTTCCATTGAGATGAGTATCCGACATTCGGATCTCCGTCCTGGAAAGAACAAACCATTACCTGGAAAATTCTCAAGTTATCAATGTCGTCACCGGTAAAAATCTCCCCATCTTTCCTTGCAAAGTCGGCAGTCGAAGATGTTGATCCGAGACTGTTTGAGGCTGATACAGTTAATGTTCCTGATGACTTATCATCAACATAACTGCTTAGAGTTACAGTTGTTGTACCTTCGCTTACGGAAATTGTTTTTCCGTTGAATGTAGCAGATGACGATAACAGGGTGAGATTACCATTCTTTATCGTTATAGAAACCGATGTAGTTCCGGTATACTGACCTGATGCCGGAGATATAGTTATAACAGGTTTTGTAGGAACTATGTCCTCCGGCTTACCGTTAACTATCGAACCGTCAGCTTTCACCGTTTTGTCACCGGTTGCATTCAGGTCACCGGTCACCTTAGTTTCCGGGTCTTTAAGGAGAATGTAATTTACATTTGTCTGATTTTTAAAGAATACAGTATAATAATCACCGATAGAACTTATCGTAGAAGTAACACCGCCGTTAGTCACTGTAGCGGCTTCGGTTAT
>JBFZEO010000117.1:0-2760 GCA_041306845.1 Spirochaetota bacterium | reverse complement strand
GGGAGTTTGAGAGGAAGTTCTTTTTCGTCTATCGGCACGATACCGCACTTGTCACAATGAACTAGAGGGATCGGTTCCCCCCAGTATCTCTGTCTTGAGAAAACCCAGTCCCTAAGTTTATAGTTGATTGTTTTCTTGCCTTTTCCGTTATTTTTGAGCCACTCTATGATACTGTTTTTAAAGTCATCGGTTTTCAGTCCGTTCCATTCTCCGGAGTTGACTGCGACACCCTTGTCGGTGAACGCCTCTGTGAGTTCGTGAGCAGTGCCGTCTTTTGAGACAACCTGGATTATAGGAATGTTAAACTTTTTGGCAAAATCGAAGTCTCTCGTGTCATGACCGGGAACTGCCATTATCGCACCGGTACCATAACTAATCAGTACATAATCAGAAATCCATATGGGTATTTTATTACCATTTACCGGGCTAATCGCATATCCGCCGGTGAAAACTCCGGTTTTCTCCTTGCTGAGTTCGGTACGCTGCAGATCAGATTTACCGGCAGCCTCATCGATATATTTCTGCACAGCAGCTTTTTGTTCCGGCGACGTTATCTTATCAACAAGAGGATGTTCCGGAGCCATAACCATATATGTTACACCAAAAAGTGTGTCGGGTCTTGTCGTGTAGACAGTGAGTTTTTCATTGGTATTTTCGATATTAAAGTCTACCTCTGCACCTTCACTCTTGCCGATCCAGTTACGCTGCATCATCTTGATCGATTCGTTCCAGTCGAGTTCATCGAGATCCTCAAGGAGTCTGTCCGCATAAGCAGTTATCTTAAGCATCCACTGACGGATCCTTTTTCTCTCTATCTGAGATCCGCACCTGTCACATTTCCCCTCATTAACCTCTTCATTGGCAAGACCGGTTTTACAGTTCGGGCAGAAGTTAATGGGCATGTTTGATTCGTAGGCGAGACCTTTTTTAAAAAGCTGTAGAAATATCCACTGAGTCCACTTATAGTAATCCTCATCACAAGTTGATATCTCTCTGTCCCAATCGTAGCAGAAACCGAACGATTTGATCTGTTCCCTAAACTTATCGATATTCTTGCGTGTAGTTACAGCCGGGTGCGTTCCGGTCTGAATGGCGTAATTCTCCGCTGGCAGTCCGAAAGCATCGTATCCCATCGGATGAAGCACGTTAAAACCATTCATCTTTTTAAAACGGGAGTAAATATCTGTAGCGGTGTATCCCTCCGGATGACCGACATGAAGCCCGGCGCCTGACGGGTACGGAAACATATCGAGAACATAAAGACGTTTGTCCTTGCTGAAAGCCGGGTCCTCTGTTACTTTAAAAACCTTGTCCCGTTCCCAGATCCCTCTCCATTTTTTTTCAATCGCCGTAAAGTCGTAGTCATCCATCTCTCAAACTCCTGTATATATTTGGATAAAATTATTTTTTTTAAGAATGTGCATAGAGTGCCAAAAGTATAAAATAACAATATATAAAGGTCAATTGTTTTGTTCAGATATTTAAGAAAAAATGAGTTCTTGTGGAAAATTTAAAACAAAATTGACACTGCACTAAATCTGTTTTATAATGTTTAAAATTTTACTTAGGAGTTATAAATTGAGAAAATTACTTGTTATGACTTGTGTACTATTCGTGAGTAGTATGCTCGCTTTCGGTGAGAATGTTGTTGTTCCTAAAAATGGAACTCCTGTTTTTGTTAAGTATGAGTCTATGTGGACTTTCAGCAATGACGGCGATATCGAGAAACCTTTAAAAGATGTTAAGGCTAAAACTTTGCTCCATTTCGGCAATAAAGTTACCGTTACCGGCAATAAAAAGATAAAAGATAAATTTTATCTATATGTGATACTTCCCGACAGTTCAAAAGTTTGGGGGCCGATGGATTATTTTACTGAAAAGTTCATAGTTATTAATCAGGCTAACGTTTCAACATTTACTCAGCCCGATAAATCTTATGTGGGCAAGATAAAACTGCAGCCCGGATATTTGGGATATCTTATAAAGGAAAAAGACGGATTTATCAATGCCGAGTTCTATCACTATTCTGCAAAAACAGAGAAGGACAAACCGGTATGGATCGGAGAAGTCTGGATATCAGGCGGATACACAGACAAAATCGACGCTGCAACCCAGGCGAGCTACCTGAGACTGGCTTACAATTATATGTACGGTAAGACGCCGGACCTCAAAGCTGCAACAGCGGCTCTAAACAACGGTCTGAACGCACTTGACGGCGCCGAGTCCGAAGTAGCTTATGTTTTGAAGGCAGAACTCGACAAACTCGGAGGAACAGCGCCGGCTGCCGAACAAACTGCTAAACCGGTAGAGGCTGTTGTAGGAAAATTCTACACAACAACTTTTGATAACCTGAGATTCAGGGCGACTCCTGGAGCTGACGGCAATATCGTAAGAAAACTAAAGATTGGTGAAAAACTGACTCTTCTCGAAAAAGAGAGTGAACCGGAAGTTATCAACGGAACAAAAGGTTACTGGTGTAAATTTGAGACAACTGCCGGTGAGATCGGCTGGGTTTTTGACGGTTTTATAGTAGAATATAAAGAATAGTTTTAGAAAAAATTTCAGCCGCCCAATTAAAACCGGGCGGCTTTTTTATATGCACCGATGAAGAACAGATTTCTTCCATAATAAAGGGCACCTCTAATAACCTTGCATTTCAAACAAAGTAGTTTTTCTCATAGACGAGAAGCTGAAACCACAGCATAATCTGTTTATGTGGGAATTTCAGCGACGAAGTATATGAGAAAAAGAACGAGTATG
>JBFZEO010000116.1:0-2995 GCA_041306845.1 Spirochaetota bacterium | reverse complement strand
GATTGCCGGTGTCCTCGGTGCAATGCTTGTCTTTTTCATACAACCCATTCTACCGTACGCACTCTCTTTTGCCGCCGGAGCGATGATATTTGTTGTAGTTGAAGAACTGATACCGGAGGCTCAAAGCGGCAATGAAACCGATATGTCAACAGTCGGTGCGATGATCGGATTTGCTGTCATGATGTTTCTTGATGTCTCGCTTGGTTAGTTTTTTGCAGAATGGGAACAAAGCGCAAATAAAAAATAAAATTTATTAATCGAAAATCGTAGTCAAACACATTAATAATAAATAGAACAAATAATTATTAAAAGGAGTTTTGACTATGATTAAGATTTTTAAAGCATTTCTAAATCTCACAGTGACACTAACTATCTTGACTTCCTGTGAAAACAATTTTAATCCGGATTTACCCGGTAAAAAAAACACTGATGATAAAATAATTTTTGCCGATAAGAGTCCGCCCTCTTTCACTTCGGTACCTGTTGCAAATGGCATCGGCGGAACATCATTCATATTGTCCGGCAAAATCAATGAATCGGGATTTGTAAATTACTGGATTGAGTCTTCTAAAGATAAAATCTGTATCTTAAGATGCGGTAAAATTTATGCTGTAAAAGACGTTGATTTTGGGCAGACAATCCATTCACCAAAACTAATACCATCAGAAACCTACGATGTTTACATAAGTGCCGAAGACTACATGGGAAACATCACCCCCTATCCGCAGCAGATATCTGTCATGATGGGCGAGGTCGACTTAAGCCCGCCGGTACGCCTGGAGTCAGAGGTATTATCCTTAAAGTCAGACTCCGTAACAGCAAGCTGCACTTTAGATGAACCGGGAAGAATATTTGGACTTGTTTTATCAGCCGGTTCAGAGCCTCCATCATCAGAACAGGTAAAAACCGGTGTATATCATGAAAATTCATCAATAATTTCATGTTTTAACAGGCAGTTCTGCGGTGGGATATCCACTCTCACCATAAACAATCTAACTCCGGAAACTGACTACGACCTCTATCTCGCTTATGAAGACGATGAGGAACTCCCGAACATCTCCGCGTACCCGGATAAAATCCCTTTTACAACTATATCAGATGATCCTCTCCGCACGCCGCCGGAATGGAAAAGCGGATACCCAAAATACAACTCTATCACAGCACAATCGTTTAAATACTATGTATCTCAGACAAAAAACGGTAAGATTTATATTATGGTTGTTACCTCGGGAGTTACTCCGCCGACAATTGAAGAGTTAAAGGCTCAAAAAAATTACGGCTCGGTATCAGTCTTGTACAAAACAATTAAGAACGCCGCCGCAGACCGGGAGTATTACTCGACGATATCGGGACTGACTCCGGCAACTTCATATGACATTTATGCTGTCGGTGAGAATGAGAATGGAGTAATAATGAATAAAATTCACAAATCAACGGTTACAACAGGGCTTTGATAAAAAAATGGGGCTGTCCCAAAAGACAGCCCCATCACGAAGAAGCAATTTATATCTTACAGTTTACCAATTCGAGCTAACGCAGCCGTAATCTCATCAAAATCCTCTTTTTCTGCTGATGATGAAGGATCTTTTGAATAAGCATCCGTAGCCTTATTAATCATGGAAGGATCCCATGGAAGGACATCCATTGTGGATTCCCCATATGTGGAGAACACGGCAACACCGATCCCTGTTGATTCAAGATAGGCTTTGTCTATCCCTAAAGCTGCCAAAGGAATAGTTATCTGATAAGCGGATGCCTTCTTACCTTGCGCTTTAAGATCAACATAAGTATAAGAGTTAACATCGGTACTAACCTTTCCTCCAAGATCACCGGATGAAGTCACGCCAGCCCACATATTTGTACTTACAGACTGATTAAAGTACACATTCCTTGTGATGCCGGCGGCTACAAATCCAATACAATTAGTTTTATTATAACTAAAATAGCCGCTATCATCTGTTGTGAATATACTTGGTTCTCCAATTTTTAAGCGGGGATGATGCATAACCATTGTATCAATCCCATTTGCAAAAGAATACGCTTTAACCTTAGTCCAGACACTGAATCCATCAGCCATCAAGCCGGTGCCTGTTTTTCTTTTACCGGTATTTATCGCCCAACCCATCGGCAGGAACTGTGATCCCGCATATGACTTATCATTATCAATTGTATCTGCTTCATCCACATTGGGGATTTCCACCATCAAGTAGAGGTTTGTGTTATCCCAGGCAGCAAACATCGCATAAAGATCGGGATCGGGAGTTTCGTGAAAACCTCGCCATGCTCTCGGAGCATCATCTGCCGCCCCCTGAGCAATTTTCATATTCTCTGACCAATCAGACAAACCTGTTATCGTTTTATTCTTTCCAACCTGACCGTTTGGATTAGTCGCATAATATGCTGACGGACTGCCCTTTGTATAGGTAAAAGTCTTAGTATCTGAAAGACTATCTTTGACTACATATGTCTTTAACGTCGTTGTTGATGTGAATGTCAACGATGAACTGTAAACAGATGACGATGTCGAAGGAGCATCACCATTCGTCGTATAATAAATAGTAGTTGACGGGTTAACAGACAATGTAACAGTTATGGAGTCAGTAAAATTAGTAGATGCCGGAGATGCCGTAACAATCGGAGCCGTTCCCTGAGAAGCTCTCGTTAAAGCAACACTGTAGTTTTTAACAGTAGTTCCGTCTTCAGCAGTAACATCGATATTTATCGTGTTGAGTCCCACTGCCGGAGTAAACGTATAAGAAGTTCTTACCGTTCCAGCGATCTTAACTGTTGCTGCCAGATTGGTAGTTGAAGTGTTGACAGTTACACTCGTTGTCGCATATGGAACACTTGAAGTATATGCAAGTTTTGTTTTATCAAAAGTCTCCGCCAGAGTCGCATTCGTCAAAGACAAAGAACTTAGAGTTGCATCGTTACTTATTTCCTGAGAAGCTCTCGTTATGGCAACACTATAATTTTTAACAGAAGTTCCGTCTTC
>JBFZEO010000111.1:0-6241 GCA_041306845.1 Spirochaetota bacterium | reverse complement strand
TTCATGGGTCAGGCGACGGATTTATCAAGATAGTTGCACTAAAGTCGGGTGATGTGATTGGTGCTCATGCGGCCGGCAGCGGTTCCCAGGAGATAATCCATACGATATTGGCGGGGGGCGTTGTCCACGGGGCACCGCCGTTTTATGCCCATCCGGGTTTCGGCGAGCTGCTCTACGGTCTTTTTTAGTTTTTATGTGGAATGGGTCTGCTGCTGTTGGAACGGATAATCTTTTTTGTTGCCCATCTGTGTTTATCTACGATGTGCAGTTCATCGACTATGTTGAGGAACGGCAGGTCGGAGAGGCTGTCTGTATATCCGACAGAACCGTCAGTTTCGATAAGTCCGAAGTCGATATGATTATTTAGTCTCTCGATTTTTTCGTAACCTTTACAGTTTTTGCCGATAATTTTCCATTCTGCTCCGTCATATCGGGCTTTTGTTCCGACAAAAACATCAGTTTTTAGAAACTCCGCAAGATATCTGAAGTAGAATTCAAACGATGCTGTCGCCAGGACGATCTTCATGCCTGCTGCGCGGTGGTTTTCGATGGTCTTCATCACGCCGGGTTTTATAGATGGAATGATAATCTTCTCGATAAAATCACGCGAGAGTTCTGATAACCTGCTGGAGTCTATCCCGTACAGGTAGATGAGCCACATTTCCTTAAAACGGGTGAGATTTATCCGTCCTGTCATGTAAAGAATGACCGATTTTATTAGTTTATGGAAGATTGGTCTGCCGGAAGGTGCGTTTTCTTTTATGAACCGCAAGTATTTCAGGAAGCTGTCAAATGGGATTAATGTATAATCAATATCAAATAGGGCAATTTTCATAATTGTAAGTGATATTATTAAAATTTGTATTAAAAAGCAATCTAATATTTGAATGAAATAATGCTGCTAATCTGATTTAGAATCTTTGTTGAAATTATATTTAAATATATTGTAAATAATGTTATTATATCTGTAATATAAATTATAATCGTTGGAATTCTACATAATTGTATCTATAACCGGAGGTAACTATGGATTTAAAGAAAAAAATAGGGATGGCTCCCGGTGATCTCAATCCGCTGAAAACAAGAGAAGATATGGTGAGATATATCAATTTTAAACTTGTGGCGATGGGACTGCCGGCTTTTAGTAATGAGCAGTTTACTAAAGACGGGAGCATTTCGGACAAATATATAATGAACCTCTTTGAGGATATTATTGATGATTACAAAGAAAAAACAAGACTTTTGTCAGATCAGCTTTGTCCGGCTGATAAAAGGATTCTTGGCTTTTTAAGAGATTATCTTAAGGATGTCGATGCAGGTGTTAAGATCGAACTGCCGAGGGATACTTTCATTCTCGATCAGTACGGGCTTGCAAGGGAATTGAGTCTTCCCCCGGATAGAAGTGATTTCTTTAATGACTGGATCAGTTCTTACAGACTTGAGCAGGGGATACTTCATAACCCTAAGAATGACAGACGAACTACTAAGGGCGTTTTTCACATATGTGCCGGCGGGCTTCCTGTGCCGGCCGATAAGAAAGAGGTTCCCAAAATAACTTTTGCAAGACTTCTTCATCATGCTGCTAATCCGCCGGAGGATATGCTAAAACTTCCGTACACTTCATCTCAGAAAGACTCTGCAAACTGCTTCGTTTCTCTCATCGTTAAACCGATTGTTTCCCCGTCTGTTGATGGTGTGATTCAGGAAAAGAGGATGGAGGTTAGATACTTTGCACCGGGCAGTTGCGTAAGCTCGCTTGATTTTATAGAGTCGATTTTTGGTAATGAGGGTGATCCTAACCTCGTCAAGAACGATCTTGCTCTAGATTTTGATAAATGGAGCGGTACAACAGGATGTATAGTTCTCGCACCGCACCTCATTTCACTTAAGAAAAAAGATCTCGGTCTGCCTCATGTTGACAAAGCTACCAAAAGAGAGATAGCGGACGGCATGGCGTGGAAAGAGGAAGATGAGCTTTATAATGACGGTCAGCCTTTCAAGTTGTCATGCAGAGATGAAAGGGGAGTTGTAGTTACGATAATTGCCGATAACTACTTCGGATACTCAAAGAAAGAGATCAAGACTCAGCTCGGCTACTCGGCTAATCTTATCGGACTTTGCGAAGAGGAGCATGCCGGAGGAACAATTGCATTTCCTCGACTCAACCTCGGAGAGTATTTTGTTGCAAAATCATCAGAGGCGGATAATGTAGGTTACACTTTTGAGGATGTTAAAAGAAATTATAACTATATAATGGATGTTTTTGAAGAGGGATATGGGATAGACAAGAAATATAGTAATATTGTCTATGTTCCGGAAGATACTGAGTTTGATCTTGCAAAGGGCAAAGTTTCATGGAGTATCGGCGGTAAACCGCAGGCTATAAAACTTCAGCCGGACAAGATATACATTCTGCCAAACGGGTATAAAGTGCATATGGAAAGACATCCAAACGCACCTGCATGGAAACTTATCGGGACAGCGGGGGAAGGCACTTTCTGTCATAAACCGTGTACTGTTTCCGGCGGCGGTAAATCGGAGATATCTAAAGCGCTTGAGAACTCTATAATATACGGTAATCTCTACATAAACGACCTCCAGAAGGATCTTGATCTTGTCGAGGAGATTATAAACAGGGATTATAAAAACAGATGGAAGGACGATCCTAAGAGAACGAGGCCGTCGAGAACGATCCTTAGTACGGAGAGATCGCTTGGCTCAGTCATCAAACTTTTAACGCCGTCGTCCCACTATATAGCCGAGTTTAACGCATGGCTTGATTCTATCCCTAATTATATCAAGTCTCTCGTGTTCCTAGTTAAGAGATTTTATATGCCGGAATGGGGTAAAGACTGGAGATCACATTTTAGTGTCGATGTTATAAACGGTAAGCCGGGACATGAACTTAACTTTAACAACAGGAAGGTTCGCCCGAGCTATCTGAGGGTTGGTTTTCACGAGGGCGGAGCATGGTGCATTTATAAGTTGAGAATGGATTTTATGTGGGCAGCGAAGATTCAGACCGAGGATGATATATCGTCAAGTGTTACCCTGCCGGCATCGGGTATCGAGTATCTCAATCCGATGTACAAGAATAAGAGTGTTAAATTTGTGACAAATTGTGAATATCGGCTATTCCAGAGACCGGATGATGCGATCATCAGAGGTTATGATAAACAGGCAGAGGCAGATATAACAAGCAATGGTGTTTTTATATCAAATTTTGAGCCTCTTAAGTTTGAATATGCTCAGGAGATGATTGAGGACGCTGTCAAGTTTGATCTTTATACAGATCCGGTTAAAACATTCATCAAAAGAATCGCAGATAAACACAAGAATGGGGAGGATGGTTACTTTGTAGTACCGTCTCATCCGAGAATGGTTAACGGTGAGCCGAGCAAAAATCCGCGATATTTACAGACAAGACTCGACTTTTTTAATCCGATCGACACATACCTTGCCGAAGTCGGCGTGAGAATGAACAGAAAAATTCCTCTCGGTAAGCCTGTTCATTTTCCGGTGAATTCTGTACTACCCGGTAGAAGAAACAATCCGCCT
The DNA here is from genome assembly GCA_041306845.1 of Spirochaetota bacterium. Lineage (GTDB taxonomy): Bacteria > Spirochaetota > GWE2-31-10 > GWE2-31-10 > GWE2-31-10 > JBFZEO01. The sequence continues at coordinate 2,683 of JBFZEO010000111.1, read as the reverse complement.
GATAAAAAGAACAATTACAGGCCGCTTTGTGTTTACAATCCGATCCATTACCAGGAACTTCCGGAATTGTTCATGGATTATACATGTAGTTTGACAGGGAAGTCTCCGTCAACAACCGGAGCCGGTTCTGAGGGGGCGCTTACAAAAGGTCCGTTTAATATGCTCACTCCGACCTCCGATCTTAATAATGCCCTTTTGTCGTATATTTTATCCGGATATCATGGCTACTCGAGTGCTGCCGGACATATCGGACCTGATATGAGGGTGGATCATGACGTAAGTATGCTTGTTCCGGAAATCTGGTGTAGGTTGTCCGAAGATGAGAGGGATCCTCATAAGTTGATAAAAGAGGGATGTCTTGAAAAATGTGAGGATTTTGATTACAAAGGTCAGAAAGTTCTCGCGAGCAGACTCGGATACAGAATAACAGATATGTTCCTTTACTCATATCTCGGAAGAGTTTTTGATGAGCCGCAGGCTGTATTCCCTGAAAGAGTTCTCAGACCGGAGCAGCAGTCGATGGAAGATTTTGTTGATGGTGTTAATAACATCGTTGAGGCGCAGAAAAAATGTGCCCTTGCATTCTTTGAAGATGGAAGCATAGAATCTGCCATTCCGCCTATGAAAGCTATCTTAAACATAATGGCTTATGGAAGTTATGAAGGTAAGAGCGCAGATCATCCTGAAGTGCGCAAGTTGTTTGACTATGACTATGTTGTCAGCAGCACATGGTACAGAGAGAGACTCATTCTCAAACAAAAGAAGGATGCTGAGCTTCTCAAGAAACAGATAAAGTACTATGACGAGTTTATAAACAATCCGGTTAACAAACTTCTCACATCTGATAAAAGGATGGAGGACCGAATGAACAAGGCGAAGGAAATGCTTGTTAAGATCGAATCTCCGGCTTATGTTGAGTCGCTGGTTGGAACAATCGGACTCGATCCGTTATTTACAAAAAAATAGGTTTAGATTACAACATAAAAAAACGGGGTTTAAAACCCCGTTTTTTTTATGTCTCATCTCTTTCTGAGATCGGTATATATCTTTTTGCCATATTTCCGGTATAAACCTGTCTTGGACGGCCTATTTTCAGATTTTCATCACGCATCTCTTTCCACTGAGCTATCCAGCCCGGCAGACGTCCGATGGCGAATAGGACGGTAAACATATTAACCGGTATCCCGAGAGTCTTATAAACGATACCGCTGTAGAAATCTACATTCGGATAAAGTTGTCTATCCTGGAAATAACTGTCCTTAAGCGTTGCTTCCTCAAGTTCAAGGGCGATCTCGAGATACGGATCAAGTTTCGATCTCTCTGCTAATTTCTTTATGCATATATCTTTGATGATCTTTGCCCTTGGATCAAAAGTTTTATAAACTCTGTGTCCGAACCCCATGAGTCTGAAAGATTCCGTTTTGGATTTTGCTTTCTCTATCACATCTTTTATCTTCATATTGCCTTTCAGGATCCTGTGCAGCATCTCAATCACGCCCTGGTTCGCACCGCCATGCAGCGGACCCCAGAGAGCGCATATCCCGGCACATATGGATGCGTAGAGATTAACACGGCTGGAACCAACAAGTTTAACGGTTGACGTGCTGCAGTTCTGCTCGTGGTCGGCGTGGAGAATGAGAAGTACGTTGAGGATCTTGACATTCTCTTCATTTATCTCATATGGTCTTACCGGACTTGAGAACATCATGTTGAGAAAGTTTGCACAGTATTTCAGATCGGGTTTCGGATAGACAAAAGGTTCTCCCTTGTATTTTTTGTAGGAGAATGCAGCTATTGTCCTTATAGTGGAAAGAAGTCTGGTAATCGTAATGTCAATTGGTTCCCGCCCGATGAATTCACCCTCAAGATCAAAAACATCTTTATAAAAGATAGACAGTGCACTAACCATCATTGATAGAGATGCCATCGGGTGAGCCTTCTGAGGTATGTTGTGAAAGAAATGGATCATATCTTCATGCAACAGGGAGTATTTATTCAGGTGGTGTGAGAATAGGGATAACTCCTTGCGAGCTGGTAATTTACCGTAAATAAGCAGATAGGCAGTCTCGATAAATGTTGATTTTGTTGCCAGTTCCTCAACAGGGATCCCTCTGTAGGATAAAATCCCCTTTTCTCCATCGACATAGGAAATTGAACTTTTATAGGCACTTGTGTTCTGATAACCCGGATCAAAAGTGATGAAACCGGTATCAGCCCGTAAATTACTGATATCTACAGCTTTGTTACCGTCAGAACCTGTAATGACTCTTAACTTCTTAGTCTTGTCCTGATAGCGCATTTCAATCGTTTCTTCCATGATGAACCTCCGGGAATTAATATATTTTGTTAATCGGAATCGATCCGGCTTTCATTTTAACCGATGTCAGAAAGCAGAAAAACTCCGTTGTCAGGAATAAAAAACCGGTATTTTAAACTGCAAGATTATTATTGCATCCTAATTGAAAAAGATGTCTCAAACACATTTTATAAAATGCTGAGCTTTAATATACTGATTTAAGGCAGTTCCCGGATAAAGATTTTTGTCAATATCTCTTATCTTGCTGGAAATGTCAAGTTTATTTAGGTTAAAATCCACCGTAAACGCATTAAATTTCTATTTCTACCTCACGGTATGTCAATAAGTTCACCTCATATGTGGTAAAGAATTTTTATATTTTTGTAA
>JBFZEO010000110.1:0-3416 GCA_041306845.1 Spirochaetota bacterium | reverse complement strand
TGCTCCCCGGAGTATTGAGATTACTATAAAAATAGTCCCCTGCGAGGTTTAATTTCATAAATAACGGTAATTTAATATCGAGTGATGTCTGTGCTGTTCCGTCATATATATTATAATCTGACCGTTGTCTTTTCTTGTCATTATTATCTATATAGATATAGTGATTATTAGCCCTGTCTCCAGACCCGCTCAATGAAAAGTATACTTTATCATTTCCAAGTCCAAATCCTGTTTTAACATTTTGTGTATCAAAGAAATCGTACCATGACACAAAACTTCTCTCATCATTATCGCTTGTATCTGCATAGCGTGGAAAATAAAAATCGGGATAGAAGAATTTATTGCTTATTTCTGCCCAAAATTTATACCCGGGATCAAATCTTTTTTTGGTAATGATATTTATAACACCGCCCATTGCACCGCTAAAATTAAATTTGGTGTCACTGCCGCCTTTTATCAGCTGAATGGATTCTATCTCCCCGATATTTATCTGATTAAGATCAGTTTCCCCTGACTGTGCAGAGTTAGCAGGCACACCATCGATCAAAACAAGAATTCTATTCCCACTAAGACCACGAATATTGAGAACACTATAAGTGCCGTATCCGCCGTAATCCTTAACAGAGATATTAAAACCCCTTTTAAGCACCTCTTTCATATCTGTTGGATTCATCTTTTTGATATCCTCAGATGAAAGTTCACTGATTACCTGAGTAGCTTTGGGAGATGAATAGACAGTACTCCCATTAGGATCACCGCCAAAATCAGAATAAATATCGGCAGAAGCGTCACCGCTCGCATCCTGACAAAAAATATTTTGAAATAAAAAGAATGAAAAAAAACAGACGAGAATAAATACCATACGGTACTTCAAATTGAACATACGAATCTCCTTTACTCTTCGGGACAAACATCCACGAGTAAAGAGTCCGGACTGGATCTGCAAAAAAACTATCTGTAGTGCCTCTTTCAAAAATACTTTTTTTCTATAGATTTTTTGCAAGAGGTTTCTTTTAATGCGATTATATCGCATAATGGCGTATTTAAAATCAAGTATACTTGATTTTTGCAAGAGCCACTGTAAGAATGAAATACAAATAAATTAATAGTAAACAGATTTTTCCGACCCTACTCCACGAAGTCAAAAAATAATTTAAATTTGATTGTACCAAAGTTTCCTGGCTCATGAGTAATTGCCATCCCTTAAACCTTCCCAAATTTTCATTCAGTGGTTGCAATAAAGGGATGTCCTCAATAACAGTTACGGGCTAGCGCCGGATTTACACCGGACTTCCTATTGAAATACATCAAAACTCTTTTAAAGTAAAATAAGTATTTTGTCAAATACATTTTTATAATTTCTCAATAAAATGTGTTTTTAATGATATGGGGCACTCCAATTATCCGCTTGGTAATTTTAACGTAGTATTTTTTTATTCTACAAGAAATAAAAAACCGGTCTTAACGACCGGCTTTAATCTTATCTGATTATTTTTTTTTAATTAGCAGCCTCTATAAGTATAACTCCGTTGTTGGCTGTAAATGTAACTTTCCCTCCAGACACAACCCCTGTAGTACCATCATAAGCATTTCTTACAGTTGTTCCATCACTAAAAGCCCCCGAAACACTCACTGAAGCTGATCCAGACTTACCGGTTGCAATTACTACTGTATCAGTAACACCGTTTAGGGTATAAGTTCTTTTAAAAACACCACTTTCTATAGTAGTCTGTGTACCCGCACCAACAGCCGGATGGTTTCTTCTAAACTTTCCAACTTTCTGCCAGTGTGCTAAAGTCGCAGCTCCTGTGTTGAATGTCATCTGACTTCTCCATCCTTGCTCACCGCTTACACTTGCAGGTCTCTCTGTCTCATCACCATAGAATATCTGTACTCCGCCCGGAGACAAGAGCAAATTAGTTCCCTGATTTATCATATTACTTCTTGTTAAACCTTTATCGTGTGAAGATATGTAACTTAAAGCATTATTTCTACTACTGTTTATAGTATTTGCATAATCAGCCCACTTACTACCGACATTTCCATCTTTAGGGAACCCGAAGTTAATCATAGAATCAAAACCATTACTGAAGTAACTATCATTCATATTGATAGACCAATCATAATGTTCACCGGTCATCCAGAAATCATCTGTCCATGACTTAGCAGCAGAACTACTACTTCTTGTCGTGTCGGCTCTCCATTTAGCTAACGCAGCACTCGATTTAGTTTTAAGTGTTTTCCAGCCGCTTTGTTCTATATGTTTTGCAGTATCACATCTAAAACCATCGATACCAAACTCTTCAACCCAAGCAGCAAGCCATGTAGCAAGAGCATCAGTTACAGTCATATTGTTTGCCCTTGTTGCTTTCGCAGCAGGAATAATCCAATCATCAAAACCTGAAGCCTCTTTTGCCCATTTATTTTTCATCAAAGCCGATACACTCAACGAACTGCTGTTGCCTGTCATAAAGTCTGGAAGTCCGCAACTTAGTTCAGTAAGACTATTCCCCTCAGTTCCAGTATATCCGTTAAATCTTTTCCCGACAAGATTTATCCAGCTTGGTCCCCAGTAGTTTGTACTCCAGTCAGCATTCTTTATCATCATACCTTTACCACTTTCACCATTTGCATCTGATTCAACATCGTAATCGTAATACCACTTATAATTTGTTTCACTTGTATTGTAATAAATATCTCTCCAGTTAGATGCCAATCTACCATATCCGTATTCATTAGCATCTACTGGGTTTGCATAACCAGCATGATTCATAACAACATCCATTACAACTCTTATCCCTTTAGCATGAGCTGCATCAACAAAATCTCTAAAGTCTTTAACTGTACCCATGTTTTTATCCATCTGGGTAAAATCAAGAGCATAGTATCCGTGATAACCGTAATGTTTAAATCCTGTAGAACACAAAGCCCCATGTATCTGCTCGTAGGCAGCTGTCAGCCATATAGCATTCACACCAAGATCATCAAGATAATCAAGTTTTGCGGTTAAACCTTTTATATCACCACCATGAAATGTACCGGTTCTTGTCGCATAATTAGCAGCATCCACCTCACCAACAGATCTTCCGTAAGAATGGTCATTTGCTGTGTCGCCATTATTAAATCTGTCTGTCATAACGAAGTAAACATTGGCATTTCTCCATGTGAAATTGCTTACGACAGCAGTATCATCTCTTGTTAATGTAGCCGTCTCTGTTGTTGATCCGACACTATTTACTGCTGTTACAGTTATATTACCTGTAGAGCCGGAAGAAGTTATATAATCAGATACTAATGCAGAGCAGTTGTTACCTGTAAATGTAAGAGTTCTACCGTTAAATGTACCTGATATACTTGTAATGGGAGCATCGGTACAACCAGTTGCTGTTATAGTAACTTTTGCAGTACCTTTCACT
>JBFZEO010000109.1:0-3231 GCA_041306845.1 Spirochaetota bacterium | reverse complement strand
CTTCTTTACTATTCTTTTTTTGTAAATGCAGCCTGGTTATAAACAATTTGTAATTTGATGAGTGTTTAAAAAGTAATTTATTAATCAATAATGTGAGTTCCTGCAATTAATATATTGCAGGAGGATCACCATGAATGCTGATTTTGTTTCTTTTCATATGCTTTTTGATTTTGATCTTTTCTTGCAGATTACTAAGCAAGCTAAACTTAGGCAGACGGGGTTTTCAGGTTTTATTAATATGGTTTTTCGTGAGTCTATTTTTTTATTGGATAAGGCTGATATGACTAATGGTATTTTAGAGACCGATGAGGATTTTAATGAAGATGAGATTGATATAGATGTCGATAGGAAAATCTTTATTAATAGGGATTTGAAGTACAGGTTGCAGCATTTTCAGGATCACTTTAAGATATGGAGTAAAGCTGCGGTGTTGAGATATATTTTAAGGCGATATCTGAGGATGTTGGAGCGTTATGGTGAGGTGAAAGTTAAGGCGATCAGGGATAGGTTTTTCAGGATGTGGGAACGGGCTAAGGGGAGAACTAAAGAATGGACAAAGTACTTTTCGGAGTCTTTTTTGAGAAAAACCCATATGGAGAACTTTTATAGACCAGATCGAATAGAACTCGTAAATTCCTACGGTGTCACCTTCCAAATCATCCCATTCACCCCAAAAAATCCTGCAATCAGACCCAAAATCCCAATTCCAGTGCAAAAAAAGATCAGCACCTGCGCAATTTTATAATCTTACAGTAAATATCTTCCTGCATCATCATATCAAGTTGAAACCTGATCCCCTCAACCGGACACAGGATCCGAAGCGGCACTTCTCTAAAAATCGGAACTCTGATATCCTTATCCGGATTATTAGGGATCAAATCCCTAAAAACCTCGATATCAATGGTGTGTTTCTTCCCGCAAACCGGACAATTATTTATATTATATGTTTCTATTGCACTCTTTAACATCTTAACTCCCGTTAAACATTGAACCTGAAATGAACTACATCGCCATCCTGCATAACATAGTCTTTACCCTCTACGCGGACTTTTCCCTTCTCACGTGCCTCATTCACGGAACCATACTTTATCAGATCGTCATAGTTCACAATCTCAGCACGGATAAATCCCTTTTCAAAGTCAGTGTGGATTTTTCCGGCAGCCTGGGGAGCTTTTGTTCCGTGTGGAATGGTCCAAGCCCTCACCTCAGGTTTACCGGCTGTGAGATAACTGAAAAGTCCGAGCAATTTATAAGAAGCCCTAATCAGTCTGTCGAGTCCAGATTCCTCAAAGCCAAGTTCCTTTAAGAATGTTGCCTTCTCCTCGTCATCAAGTTGAGCAATCTCCTCCTCTATCCGCGCAGAGATAACAATACACGAGGCACCCTCTTTAGCAGCTCTCTCGATGACAACCTTGACGTATTTATTAACGCCGTTATCAACAGCGATGTCTGTTTCGGAGACATTTGCCGCATAGATTATCGGTTTAGCTGTGAGCAGAAAGTAAGAGTTAATAATCTCTTTCTCATCTTTTTCACATTCAAAAGTTCTTGCATTATTGCCGTTTGAGAGATGATCGAGAAGTTTCTTCATCATGGCAACCTCATCGGAAAGTTTTTTATCCTTAGTTGCCCTTGAAAGTTTTTCACCTTTCTCAATTCTCCGTTCCAGCGAATCAATATCCGAGAGAATCAGTTCTGTCTCAATAGTTTCTATATCTCTCATCGGATCAACTCCGCCGTCAACATGGATAACATCCTTATCTTCAAAACAACGCACAACTTGAACAAGAGAGTCAACTTCACGGATATGAGAGAGAAATTTATTCCCCAGCCCCTCACCCTTTGAAGCTCCTTTGACAAGTCCGGCGATATCAACAAATTCTACAAAAGCGGGTACGATTTTATCTGTACTATATAATTTAGCAAGTACGTTGAGCCTCTCATCTGGCACAGCAACTACGCCGACGTTCGGTTCTATAGTGCAGAATGGATAGTTTGCCGCCTGAGCACCGGCCTTAGTGAGTGCATTAAAAAGAGTACTCTTACCGACATTGGGTAAACCAACAATACCAAGTTTCATAATAACCCCATAATAATATTTAACCTAATTTAAAAAAGGTGTATCTTTGCATTCTAAATCCGGATAGTTATATCACAATTATTATTAAAATAAAACGGAATTATTAATAAGTTATCTATCCTCACAAATGTAATCGATAAATTTATCCATTTTTACGGTTATTATATCCTTGTCATAATCAAGAGTTGCTACATGATATGAATTCTTGAGAATAATCATCTCTTTATGCTCCGATCTCACATTCTTAAATGTGCTTATTGTACTCTTGATCGGGATGACGTGATCCTCAGATGATTTGAACATCAGTACCGGCTGTCTGATTTTATGGATGATTTTTTTATTTACATCGATCAGTTTTTTCAGTTCGGCAGCAGAATGGAGCGGGTTGCAGTCGTATGCGGATTCGTGTGATGCCGGATCTTTTATGTCGCCGCCCAGAGCACCTATTCTCCTGATAAAAAACTTGAGGATCGGAGTTAGTGCCAGTCCGGGTTCGCTATAGTTGTATATGTGGTTAATTAGTATAAGTCCTTTTATCTCGGGATGGTTAGATGCAAGGTTAATGGCGAGAGCCCCGCCCATCGACAGACCACAGACAAAGATCTCTTTTGTTCGGTTCCGCAGGAGATTGTACGAGTCCTCGACCTTATCTCGCCATTCCACCCAGTTCACTTTCTCCATATCTGTCCACGTTGTACCATGTCCGGGGAGGAGAGGGAGTTCGATATTGTAGCCTTTATTTTTAAAGTAATTAAACAGATATTCCATACTTGACGGTTCGCCGGTGTAACCGTGAATTAGTAATATTCCTTTTATATTGTCAGTTGTGTTTCTCATCTCGTGAGGCGTTCCGATTATTCCCATCTTACTGCTCCATCATGACTTTCTGATCTGATCCTGATGATACACTAAAAAAGTTCCATATTCAACAAAAAAGGTTGGCGTGACGGAAGTTATTGTGAATGGAATGGTATCTTATATTTTGTCCTATGGTCAAAATTTACAATTCAGCATAAATTATGTTCATTCCGGGAACCAGTACACCTGCCAATAAATAATCATATTTGACTCTTATTGTATCGGTGTCGAACCTTTAAGCTCCGAAGGTAAAAGAACAGAAGAAAGTTTAACCGCTAATGAACACGAATGAG
>JBFZEO010000107.1:0-3634 GCA_041306845.1 Spirochaetota bacterium | reverse complement strand
TGGTAACGAAAATAATTTTTTGGCCTCTTGGATCAAAAAGCTATAAATCGATGAATGAAATGAAAAAAATCCAACCATTGCTTGCTGAAATCAAGGAAAAATACGGTAATGATAAAAAGCGTATGAATGAAGAGGTAATGGGACTATATAAAACCTATAAAATTAATCCATTGGTGGGATGTCTCCCGATGGTGGCACAGATTCCTGTTTTCTTTGCCCTTTACAGGATGCTTTATGAGACCATTGAATTGAGGCATGCTCCTTTTCTTTTATGGATAAAAGATCTTTCAGCTCCCGACAGGCTTTTTCACTTTACGTTTTCCATTCCTTTTATGGAACCGCCGTATGGTATCCCTGTTTTGACTATTATTATGGGTGCGACTATGTTTATTCAACAGAAAATGACCCCGGCGGTTGGTGATCCGACACAGGCAAAAATGATGATGATTTTGCCTTTTGTGTTTACGGTAATATTTGTAAATTTTTCTGCCGGGCTTGTTTTATACTGGCTGATAAATAATGTTTTATCAATCCTTCAGCAATATAGTATATCTCGTAAAGCAGCGTAGATACGGAGGGAAATATGCCCCATTATTTGGAATTTGATGGGATGAATGTAGAAAAAGCAATTGAAACCGCTTGTAAAGATTTAAAAACACCTAAAGATAATTTAAGATATGATATTGTTTCATATGGTTCGAGCGGTATTTTCGGTTTAGTTGGAGTAAAAAAAGCCAAGATAAGGGTAACCCTGCTCGATCTGAAATCAGTCGATGTTAAGTATGAAGAAAACAGAGCAGCACAAAACGAACCTTTAACTGCCTTAAAAATTGAAACTGCTGAACCACAATGTGTGCCGAGTGCCGATGAAAATATAAAAAACAAATATATTGAAGCAGGATATGATGCACTAACGACCATAATTAATACAATATGTGATGATTCAGTTATAAAAGTTAGTGTCGAAGATAAGGAGGTCTTCTATGATATCGTATCAGAAACTCCTTCAATCATTATAGGGAAGAAGGGGCAGACCCTAGATGCAATTCAGTATCTGATTGAAAAAATAGTTAATAAAAATAATGATTAAAAACTTAATATTAATGTTGATGTCGGAGGATATTTAAATAAAAAGCACGAAAAACTTAAAAAATTGGCTGAAAAAATAGCTGAAAAAGCCAAAAATAAAGGGAAACCAATGTCTTTGGGACAAATGAATGCCAATGACAGAAGAATAATCCATCTTTACTTAAAACATGATAGTGACGTCAAAACGCACAGCGTTGGAGATGGATTTATAAAAAAGCTTGTCATTTATCCCAAAAAAAAGGATCGTACTGTACAACCTGAAAAACAACTTTAATATTATGATTAGTTGTAAATAACTTATCGGCATCAATATAATAAATGTCTGCAAAATGTTCAGGTTGGCTCCGCTCAATTTGTTATGTATGAGTGCATATCTGAAATGCTGAAAATTCGTCACAGGTCTCCGATTGTTCTTTCAAACAGTAAAAAAGATTGTAGAGACGGAATATAATAAACGGCCTCAAGAGATCCTTTTGTTGAACAGCGCTGCTTTCATCGATGTCCGCCTCAGGCTCACAGACAGGCGAGGAGACTATTATTATTGAAGCTTCACACTCCATGCAGCAGAAAGCTTCGACAGCAGTGAATAGATATATTACATTTATTATAAATATGTATAGCTAACTTAGATGGAAAAAGATACTATTGCTGCTATATCAACACCGATAGGCAGCGGCGGAATAGGCATTATTAAAATATCCGGAAAAAGCTCCCTGTCAATTGCAAATTCTATATTCAAACCGTCTTCAAATAAAAGCCTAAATATTTCAACAACTAGTGTACCGCAAAAACCTATGCACGCCCTGTTTTTTAAAGATAGTTTAGTGAATGAATTAGCAACAAACACGACCCCATTCGATCGCGTTTTCAACTTTGGTTGTCTCGGAGAGATTCAATCGCATCGGCTTTATCACGGCAACATAATCAACCCTGACAATAAAAAACCGGTTGATGAGGTGCTTCTGTCTGTGATGAAAGCGCCCCATTCATATACAAAAGAAGATGTTGTTGAGATTAATGTTCATTCAGGGCTTATAGTTTTAAGAACAATCCTGGATCTTGTATTATCTAATGGCGCAAGGCTTGCCGAGCCGGGTGAATTTACAAAAAGAGCTTTTTTAAACGGAAGGATTGATTTGACCCAGGCCGAAGCTGTTATTGATTTAATTAACGCAAAAAGCACCAGGGCGCTTGAGATTGCAAATACCCAGTCAACCGGCGGATTAAGGGTTTATATACAAGATATTATCAAAGCATTAACAGGCATTCTTGTAAAAATTGACGCAGCAATTGATTTTCCCGAAGATGTTGGAGTCTTAGATACAAAAACCGTAATAAGCACGCTTGAATCTGATGTAATAAACACCCTGAAAAATCTGATTGCAGGTTATGAACAGGGGCATGTTTTAAGAGATGGATTAAGATTGGTTATTATAGGGAGGCCGAATGTTGGCAAATCGAGCCTTATGAACAAGCTTTTAAAAAAAGAACATTCGATAGTTACCTCCGTTCCCGGAACAACAAGAGATGTTCTTGAAGAGTCTTTAATGATTTCAGGAATTCACACCATTATTACCGATACCGCCGGTCTTCATGACAGTAATGATCCTGTTGAAATGATCGGAATGAAAAAAACCAGGGAAAAGATAGAGGGTGCGGATGTAATTCTCTTTATGGTTGATGCAGTTACCCCTTTCATAAAAGAAGACTATGAGATATATAAAATTCTAAAAGAAAGGCCTGTAATACTTGTCATCAATAAAATTGATAAAGTATCAAATGAATTTGATATAAAAACAAAAGATGAATTTGAAATGCTGCCCGTTGCGAGAATTTCCGCTCTGTATAATACCGGGATAGATCCTCTAAAAGAAACAATTAAAAAAATATTTGAAAATATTACTAATTATTATTCGGGGGATATTATTCCAAATATTAGACAAAAAAGGGCTCTGGAGAAAAGCCTCGAGTCCGTTCAATTGTTTATACATGGATTACATGCCGGGGTTCCATTTGAATTGGTATACATAGATCTGAAAGATGCAATTGAATCTTTGAAAGAAGTTTTAGGATTAAATATCAAGGAGGATCTGCTTGATCAGATATTCAACCAGTTCTGCATAGGTAAATAATGTTTCATGTGAAACAACGCAGGAAATCTTTTGATATAAGATCGGAATGCCGGAATCATATTAATATACGCAATTTTTTAAGGAGTTCGCTGTGGATTTAAACTTCGATCAGTTTTTTAATAAATATGAGGCAGTTGTTGCAATGGCTGATAATGCTTTTGAGAGGGTTAGGACAATACATTCCGAATGTATTAAATGTAAAATACACTGTTCAGACTGCTGTCATGCCTTATTTGATTTGACTCTCATTGAAGCGCTCTACATAAACCATAAAGTAAAAGAGATCTTTAAAGGCGAAAAAAAAGTCAGACTTTTAGAAAAAGCTGACATTGCAGACAGGGCTGTTTTTAAGCTTAAGAAAAAGGCCTATAAAGAATTTGAGGGTGGGAAAAGTGAAGATGAAATATTAAACG
>JBFZEO010000104.1:0-7362 GCA_041306845.1 Spirochaetota bacterium | reverse complement strand
GGGGAAAAATTAAGCGGAACAGGCTGGAATGGACAAAAAGTCCATCTCATATGAGGAACGAAACGTCCAATTATTTAACTAAAATATACACAAATTTCCTCCAACTCCAGGAAATCATCCTTTCCCCGCCCAATCTCTTCCGGCAAACACCCTAAATTTCCATTTTCCCCATAAACTTACATTAATTTAAACTTCAAAATCTAAATTCTAAAAAAACGCAATTTTAAATTTTAATTTGTCATCCGCAATTAAAATTTAAAAGTGCCCGGGCGGAAATTCCCATTCTTAATGGAGAATATGAGTTCTTCCGTGTTCTCGATAGAGTTTTCAAATTGCGTAAAGTATTTAGCTGTCATATCAGCGGAATGGGAATCGCTCCCGCCGGTAAATTTGTCCGTAAAAGGTCTGAATCTTTTTTCTGAATTTTTAATTGCACTTTCCGATAGATTGCCGTTATACAATTCAACAGCATCAAAAAACTTGAGATAATCGGCAAGCTCCGGCCGCCAGTTGAGCCATCTGAGCGGGTGCGCCCAGATAAAAGCGGACTCCTCCCGTTTAAACGCTTTGCTTAGATCCTCAACATTGACATATTTATCAATCGGCATGTTAAGAGTTTGTTTGGAGAACACGAGAACGTGCCCGATCTGAGTGTTTATCTCCGCTCCGAAGAATATCTTTATCCTTTTTCCGTACTTCTCGAGGAGTTCCGATCTTTCAGACTCGTTCCAGAACCTGTTGTGTTCGGTTATGCATAAACCGTCAGCACCGGACTTGAGATAACACCTCACAAGTTCATCCGGCGATATAACTGAGCATGGCGAATATTTAGTAGTGTGATTATGCAGGTCTATCTTCATGATATTTATTAACTAATAATAATTTGTAAAAATGTAAAGGATAATAGACGTTTTTTTAATTAATATATATGGAGGTTTTAAATGTGGAGATTTTTGTTTGGTGTTCTTTTGCTGCTTAGTTCCTGCACTCTTTTTTCGCCGTCTACTCTCATCGTGCGGAACGATTCAGATTATGACATCGAGGTTAAGTACAGTCGGGGATTAAAGTCGGAGAGTTTTATTGAGAATGGTAAAGGCGATTATACTGAGGTTTATCCCGGGGATATGTCGGTTATAGTTGAGATCAAAGAGATCGGATTCTCGAGAAGAGAGAAATTATCCGTAAAGAGTATGGAGAATTTAACCTATTCTTTCAGTCTAAAAGAATAGGTTTTGTTGTCTGATATACCGGACTGCTGTATGAAATGCAAAGCTGGTTATTAGAGAGATGCCCTTTATTACAATCTTGATATTTTCTCGGTGTATCGTTGCTCCAGAGCTTTCCTGTATTCATTTTCATTAAAAGTTTTTATTCCGGCAACTCCGGAATCATATGCTGCTTTGGCAACAGAGAGCGAAACTTCTATAAATGCTCTTTTGTCAAATGGTTTGGGAATTATGTATTCCCTTCCAAAATTTAATTCTTTAACGTTGTAGGCTGCTTTTACCTCGTCTGGTACCGGTAGTTTTGCGAGGGCGGCGAGGGCGCGGGAAGCTGCGATCTTCATCTCCTCGTTGATTGTTGAGGCTCTTACGTCGAGCGCCCCTCTAAAAATGAACGGGAATCCGAGTACATTGTTCACCTGGTTTGGGTAGTCGCTTCTGCCGGTTGCCATGATTAAGTCTTTTCTAACTGCGACAGCTTTTTCGTATTCTATCTCCGGTTCGGGGTTTGCCATGGCAAAGACGATAGGGTTTTTAGCCATCGAGCCTATCATCTCCTCTTTCAGAACACCTTTTGCCGAAACCCCGACAAAAACATCGGCGTTCTTGATTGCCTCACCGAGTGTTCTGTCTGTTGTATCGGAAGCAAAAAACTCAAGCTGCGGATTCATGCTTTTTCTTCCTTTATAGACAACTCCGTCGATATCCGTCAGTGTTAAATTCTCTTTCTTAACGCCAAGTGTAAGGAAAAATTTGGCACATGAGATACCGGCAGCCCCGGCGCCGCTGAAAACAACTTTAACCTTACTGATATCTTTGCCGGCAATCTCAAGGGCATTTATCAGAGCTGCACCGCAGATTATCGCAGTCCCATGCTGGTCATCGTGAAAAACCGGTATTTTCATTATTGATTTAAGTTTTTCTTCTATATAAAAACACTCAGGCGCCTTTATGTCTTCAAGGTTTATCCCGCCGAATGTCGGTTCAAGCCTAGCAATTGTTTCGATTATTTTATCCGGATCTCTCTCGTCGATCTCTATGTCAAAAACATCGATATCGGCGAATATTTTAAATAAAATTCCTTTTCCTTCCATTACCGGTTTAGAGGCTGCGGCACCGATGTTCCCCAGTCCGAGTACTGCCGTACCGTTTGATATAACGCCGACAAGATTCCCCTTTGAAGTGTATGAGTAAGAAAGTTCCTTATCTCTTGCTATTTCGAGGCAGGGAACCGCCACACCCGGCGTATATGCCAGAGCAAGTTCCTTCTGGGTTCTGCACGATTTTTTCGGAACCACTTCAACCTTTCCGGGTGCCGGTAATCTATGATAATTTAGTGCGTCATTCTTCATATCGCTCATTTTCCAAACCTCCATTCTAACTTATAATTAATCTTTTTTGTAATAATTTTTATACTGTTCTATATAAACTATATTTGTTCCTGTCAACCTGTTTAGTTCACTAATTACATAATATAAACATATCGGGCAGATTTTGCTGTCCAGCTCATGCATTATGCAGTCAGGATAACCATGATAGACTCCGCGGTTTGCCCCGAGTCCCCCCTCATAGGCTCCGATCGTGGTGTCTCCGGTCATCTCTTTGATATCTTTCCAGTCTGGTATGTTTTTGTCGAGAGTCAGGTTGAATGCGCCTTTGATGTTGTAATCTTTAACTTCGATAAGATCATCTCCGCCGTACTCGTCACAAAGATTAAACAGAGCGTGCAGTGTCTCATGAATGAGGATTTTCTCTGTTTTATCGGGATTATCCGCCGATATAAAGACAACTTTCTGCATTCCGCCGGCAGACTTGACAACTCCGCTTTTACCGAACGGCTTGTACTCCGGGTTGAATGCACAAATTACGAGCAGGTCACTCCTGCCGAGTCGTTCGGTTATCTCGATGGTTCTTGTTTTTTCAGTCTCGGTAAGGTAACCGCCTTTTTTTATTTTCAGATTGAGTTTGGTGTCTATGTTTAGAGTTTCATCTATATATTTCCGGTAGAGTGAGAATGGATAAACTGTTTTTAAACTCACTGCTTGTTCCGAGTCAGAGATGACTGTTATCCGCAGAGAGCAGCATTCTCCACTAAAAAGCGGCAGCCCGCAGGAGATCAGAACTGCAAACAAAAAAAACTTTAACCCAATAGACATCGGAGCTCTCCGGTTTTTAGTGCGGGCAGATGTTTATCGTTAAAAATGTAGGTCAGTGCGCTGATGAATGCCTCAGGAAGTCTCCCTCTGTAGACTCCGTATTCGCCGAGATCAAGATAGTATGAGTGGAGGAAATAAGTTTCGTTGTAGTCATCGTTATTTATGATGACCGGAGTCCTGATGAAGTATTTCTGGTCGTTGACGAGCGGATGACCGGCGGCAGTGAGATGTGCGCGGATCTGGTGTTTTTTGCCTGTCCATAACTCAACATTGACAAAGCTGTAGCCGCCGCCTGTGTAGATCGGCGTGATAAGTGTTGCCGACAATCCCGGATTCTTTTCAAAGAACTCTTTTTTATCGGGGATCTCATATGTGATATCGGAATTTATGACTTTTACCCGGTTGATATTATTCTGATCGGTTTCAAACTCCGATGTTATAAGCATCGTGTTTTCGATCTTGCCGCATACAACAGTCACGTATTTTTTAGTGAGATCTCTGTTCCTGAAAATACCTGTTGTTTTTTTGAGAGCGTTAAAGTTTTTTGCGGCAACGATGAGTCCCGATGTGTTATAGTCGAGCCGGTTGCAGAGCGTCGGGTGGAATGGATTTGCCGGATCAAACTCCCCTTTGCGGTAGAGATAACCTTTTATGTATTCGAGCATTGTGTTTTTGTACTCATCGCGGTCAGGGTGCGAGAGCAGACCGGCGGGTTTTACTGCAATGAGCAGATCCCCATTCTCACCTGCGACCTCGATCCGCTGAGTGGGAAAGTGGTACTCCTTGACTGTAAAGTGGCTCTCGGCGAGAAAGACAGAGAGCGTGTCGCCTGCCGTTAGTTCGTAGTTGTAGTCTTTCTTCTTGCCGTTGACGGTGATGGTTCCGGTGCGGATGATCTTGAAAAGGTCTCCATTCTTTATCGAAGGACAGAGACCTTTTATAAATCTGAAAAGTTTCTTGCCGGAGTTAGTATCGTTTATTATATATTCTCTCAACTTTTACATTCCCCGAACTAAATGATTATCTCATCGGAAATTTCCGTGAGTTTACGGTGAATTCTCTCGATTGCCGCTTTTTCCTGATCGTTCCACGCCGGTACATCGGAGCTGAAGAGTTCGTTCAGGGAGTTAAGGTTTGTTTCAAGAGCGTTGAAGAAGTCGGACTCAAGATAGTATTCGTAGAGTTTGTCTCCGAGATATTTCAGAGTGAGAAAACCCGTCTTTTTATTGTTCTTGGACTTTGTTGTCGGCTTCATTATGAGCGGGATATATCTGTAAAGTGTCATCCAGTCTTCCGGATATGAGATGCTCTGTTCTTTTGGCCATCTTGAGTTGAAGCCGGTTGACAGGTCGATCTTGTCAAAATACTGGATCAGCGAAGTGAGTTTGTCTTTGACAATCACGCGGTCTTTGTAGTGGAGTTTTGCGATGTATCGTCCGTAGTCCCTGCCGAGTATTTTCTCTTTGCGGTCTTTGAATGGGATGATCTCGTGATATTTTATGTTTATCAGCAGATCGTTGCGGTCTTTGATAACCTCAAAAGTTCTGTCAAGGATCTGTATCTTGGTTTCTTCAGTCTTGAAAGTTTTTGTGGTAACGAAAGTGCTCTCCTCTTTGAGGTATTTCTTTTTGGTATTAAGATTTGTGATGGCGAGCATCACATCGCTCAGGCTGAGTTTGACGAGTTTATCGGGGATCATCGCTCCGGAACGAACATAGGTTCTGCCGGTGTTTACTATTTCACCGCCGACAATCCAGTCCGGCTGGTAGTCAAACATATATGAACCGGGATGAATTCTTATCTCCTGTTCTGTAGCGGAAGTGTAGCTGTTGGAACGTTTATTTGTCCCTTTGCAGCAGATGAATTGTTTAAGTCCGGCACATAGACAAAGGATTATCTTGTTGTAATCCTGTTTGTTGCCTATCGTGTAGTTCCGCTCCGATACCATCGAGGTCAGCTGGAAGTGAACGTTCACGATCTCATTCATAGCACGCGGGTCGAGGTAGAATGTGGAGCAAAATATCTCCTTATCGGAGGCTGCTGTGTATTTAAAGAATAGATTTATCCATGAGAAAAAGTCTCCCCCTTTGACGAGGAATTTCTTCTGCATATTGCGGCTCTCGATCTCTTCTCCCATCGGGTAGAGGAATGGAGTCTTGGATGACAAGAATGATATCACTATCAAAACAGCGTTTGCGACTTCCGGAAATGTGAGGAGAGATTCGATAAGAATCCTTGAGAGGCGCGGAGCAAGCGGGAAGTCGACCATGAGCTTGCCGAGTTTTGTGATCCTGTTTTGGGAGTCAAGTGATCCTATCGCGATAAGTGTATCTATGGCGGAGTTGATTGCTCCGTGGCTCGGCGGCGATATGAAGTCAAAAGTCGTGAAGTTATATATACCGAGATCTGACATTCTCAAGACAACCTCGGAAAGATCTGTTCTGTAAATTTCCTCTTTAGTGTACTGCTCTCGGGCTTTGTAATCGTCGGCGCTGAAAAGTCTGTAGACGACTCCGGGCTGTGTTCGGCCGGCACGCCCTTTTCTCTGGTCGCACGATGCCTTTGAAATGGGTTTCAGCTCCAGATATGAGGTGAAAGTTCTCGGATTGTAGTAGTTTATCTTTGCGTAACCCGGGTCAACTACGTGGACGATCCCGTCTATTGTTAGTGAAGTCTCTGCGATGTTAGTTGCGATCACTATCTTCCGTTTATCCGGTACGACATCGAACACTCTGTTTTGTTCCTCGGGAGAGAGTCGGGCATAGAGCGGCATCACTTCAAAGTTATTGTGTTTAGCATTCTGAGCTTCGAGGTTTGCGCAGCACTCTTTGATTGTGTTTTCTCCGGGGAGGAAAATGAGGATGTCGCCGGGTTTACCTTCATTCTCAATCGCCTCGACAATAGCCGAAACATGGGCAAGCTGCTCCTCTTCATCACCGATCTTTTTCATCTTAAAGTATTTTTCGTCGACCGGATACGGTTTAGTGTCAACTGAGATGACTGGTGCATTACCGAAGTACTGACTAAAAAGTTCGGCGTTGATTGTTGCAGAGGAGATGATGACTTTGAAGTCGTCACGTTCCTTGAGAATGTTTTTAAGAAGTCCCAGTGTAAAATCTATGTTCAGACTTCTCTCATGGGCTTCATCCACTATTATGATGGAATATTTCGTGAGCATCGGATCGGATCTTAACTCTTCGAGGAGGATTCCGTCCGTCATTATTTTTATCTTTGTGTTAGATCCGGTTTTGTCGTCAAATCTGATTTTGTAGCCGACAAGTCCGCCGAGCTCCGAGTCCATCTCGGAGGCGATCCTTTTACTTACCGCATATGCTGCTATTCGGCGGGGTTGAGTAACTCCGATCATTCCCCATTTGTCGAGTCCAGCACCGAAAATTATCTGTGGAATTTGTGTCGTTTTTCCCGATCCTGTCGGAGCTTCGATTACGACGACTTTGTTGTTTTCGACTTTTTCTATTATTATGTCTTTGTAGTTGTTTATTGCCAACTCTGCACTTTTCATATTTACATCCCTGAAAATTATTGTTTTGGATCCGTCTTATTTTTAGAAGTATCCTTTATTATTAACCGATTTTTTGTAGAGGTACTTCTAAAAAACAAAGAATATTTTTAGAAATACCTTAAAACAGGCTTTTTTATGTTGATGACTACAATTTAACCGAAATAACCGTTTTCTGCAATACTTAAAGTAGGAACGCTTACAAAATTACTATATTCTATCAATTCTACGAAGAGAAATACTCTTTTGAATTTACATTTACCGTTTTATTGCATAAAATGGAAAGATAATTATGAGTGTTACTATTTGAGAAGCAATGGAGATTTAGATATGAGATTAAATTCTGTTATTATTTTCATGTTTTTATTTATTCTAATAAGATCTATGTACCCTATGGAAGAAATTATAGATCTTAATGAATTCCACAAACAATTACTGTTATTGCCCAAAGAGATAAATGGAA
>JBFZEO010000094.1:0-6801 GCA_041306845.1 Spirochaetota bacterium | reverse complement strand
CAGACAGGGATTACAACGAGGACGATCTGACGATCACGGTTGACAGGAAGGTTTTTTTGGACAGGGATTTGAAGTACAAGTTGTATCATTTTCAGGATCATTTTAAGTTCTGGAGCAAGGCGTCGGTTGTGAGGTATATCCTGCGGCGGTATCTGCGGGGTGTGGAGCGGGACGGGGAGGCGCATGTTGATCGTGTGGTGGCGAGGTTTCGCGACCTGTGGGAACGGAAATTGGAGAATTCCAGAAAATGGAACAAATTCTTTTCGGAAACATTCCTAAAAAAAACCCATATGACAAATTTTTTTGATAGGAACCGCGTAGAGGTAGTCAATAACTACGGAGTCATCACCGAAGTTCTCCTCCTATAGGTAAAACAACCACCACGCCCCCAACGAAACACATAACAAAACATAATCACTTATAATAAAATCCCCAAACATGAAATAGTTATTAATTACCAATTCTTAAAAAGATACTTCAAAGAATCAAGGCGATTTTCCAACTCGAGATTAACCATTAGACCTGCAATATTCAAAATTGTAAGTGCATTTTTATTTGCATCACCTTCATTTATATTCTCAATACGCCTACATATACCATGATTAACCTCATCTACAAACTTATTCTTTTTAATAAGTTCCTCAAATACAAAATCCGCTTTCTTCCCATCTATATTATCGTAGTATTGTCCGAGAAGGTAATTAGAAACATGCCTATAAACAGTTTCCTCAATCGAAGCAAAAGGAAGATGAAACTTAACCATCGGCTTCAACACATTCATATGTGGACATCCGCTTGCCGCCATATATATGCCAAAGATAGATCTCAATCCCTGTTGAATGGTATCCTTCCTATAATAAGATCGTTCCAGCACATTAACAGTTATCTCGACCTTTTCTATGGAAAGAACATCTGAAAAATGCTCAAAAAGTCCAGAGAGATTGTAAGCAATAGGACAATCTCGATTTTCAGATTCATTTAAGGGACAAATATCACATTTATTAAATTTAAGACCGGTCCACTCCGAATGCTTACACCCCTCAGGCGGCAAAGCAATCAAAGTCTCCTTATTGATATAAACAGTAAACTTAAGATCCGGGATATCTGCTCTATCAAGGAATTTGAAACAATATTCAATCCAGAAATTATTCTGCTTATCCATATCAACCTCATTCTATATTAGTCCATATTTTAACACAGATTTTTTAAAAAACCAAAATATTAATTTAAATATTATAGTTTTTGTAATTATTCGTCATTTTTTGACAAATATATTTTTTTGAAGTATATATCTCCTCGGGAGGTTTCCAATATTTATGAAAAAAATATTTTTCCTTATCATATATATTATCACGCTCCTATCAGTAAACCCACTCGGAAACGAACTTTACTCGCCTGGAATACTAACTTTTGAATCGCTAACAGACGGTGGACTTGTCGGCAGCAAGGATTTTATTCATGAACAATTCACCTCATTGTACAGGATAAAATCTGATGGAAGTTCAATATTTACATTCAGACTAACAAATATCCACTCTGTAAAAGGCTTTGCACAGCTTCCCGAACCTCTCTATATGAACGGAACCTACGGAGGGTTTGAGTATCTGCACAAAATTTTCACAGAAGAGAGCGGTTTTTTTATATTTACAGACTTCGGAGGCGGCACCGGCGGTCCGGGCGTCTACGGAGGATTCGGACTTGGCAGACGGGGCGGCACATGTTTTTACATCGATTGTCTATATGAATATGACTTCTGGCTTAGATCGTTCATCACATTTGACTTCATACTTTTCAAATATTTTAGTATCGGGGGGCGTATAGGACTCCACGCCGACATCAACAATTCCGAGATTGATCCATACCTTATTGCAGAAGTTTCCCCCGGCGCCAACATAAACGACATTTTCAAATTTAATCTCTCCGGAGGTGTTTCTCTGAAT
Organism: Spirochaetota bacterium; assembly: GCA_041306845.1. Classification (GTDB taxonomy): domain Bacteria; phylum Spirochaetota; class GWE2-31-10; order GWE2-31-10; family GWE2-31-10; genus JBFZEO01. The sequence goes on along the minus strand of JBFZEO010000094.1, from coordinate 4,861 downwards.
GAAAAATGGGCTGTGGGATTCATACTCGGACTCTCATTAACAGCAAGCATAAGATTCTACCATTAACAGCAATATTCCCAGATTTCTATAAAAAAAACTAATTTTTGCATATTTTCACATTAAAATATTGAAAAATAAAATCTATGAGCTACAATCTTATCAATAAAAAAACTTTTTTGAGAAAGAGGTAAAAAATGTGTGGATTCTCATCTTTCCCCCAGAAATTCAGGCAAACAAAATTATTAATATCGATAGCAAAGCAGCACGGATACTCATATGAAGATATCGCCCAGAAGTGCAACTCGCAAATCTACATGGTTAAATCGTGGGAGAATGGGAATCGGCTTGCCTTAACAAAACAAATTGAACCACTCATAAAAGAACTCGGCAATATCACCATAAAAACAGGGGAAGCGGCAAATCAATAAATTTATGGGCAACTCTAATAACCTGCCATCCATTTCAAACAAAGTAGTTTTTCTCATCATAGACAAGAATCTGAAGTCACAGCATAATCTTTTTATGTGGGGATTTCAGCGACGAAGTATATGAGAAAAAGAGAGTATGAAACCAAGTGAGATTATTAGAGATGCCCTTATACACAAAAATCAGGATTAGATTGGAGATCCTCAAAAAACCAGCCATGGATTTATAAAAGAATAATTATTCTTTCTACTACAAAAAAAACATAACATATTTCATATATAAATCAATTCAGACGAGGGATTAAGGCAAAATTTTTCTGCATAAACCCTCAATCCGTTTTTTTGATATTCCATGTATATTGTATTTACTCATGTTTTGCCTTATACTCAAAATGAGGTTTTAAAAATAACGATGATAGATGTGATATTCTTTTCAGATAATGAAAATACAATTGAAAATGATTTCGTCATATTTGAAAACTACAGATTACACCGACTAAAAAAGATAAGAAACATTGTCCTGAAACTAATAGAAAACAACAATATAAACTTTATAATCTGCGATCCGGATAACTCCGAGAAATCAAACATTGAACTTATAGAAACAGCAGTTTCACTCAATCCAGCCCTGACAGTAATCTTATTTAGAAAGAATAAAATTACTGAAGTTACTTGCAATAACACTGAATGCAGAACTATGTTCATTGAGAAAATGGAAGAAATAAAAAGAATTGAAGATTTTAGGCCTGAACATCTGCGAAATTTTAAGCGAATTAATTGGCCATTATCTGTAAAATATTCACATTCTCCGGAAATGGGAAATCCCGACTCCGGTAAACTCATTTCACTTTCGGCGGGCGGAGCATACATTGAAACAAAAGAACTTGATATAATCTCGCCCGGCTCCAAAATTTTTATTGAAATTGAATTCAAGCAGTTCAATTTTTATGCCGATGCAAGTATACTGAGAATTAACCACATTCATCAACAACCGGAGAAAAATAAGGGTTTCGCTGTTGAATTTCAAAATGTTACACAAGCGACTCAAAACTGCATTGACTCCATTATAAAAGACAAACTTGCACAAAAACTACTTATATAGAACTAATTAACGGTTTTATATAATTACAACAGGACTTGGAATGGCAAAACTTATTATTAATACAAAAGGGATTATTGACAATTATAACTATATAATGGGGCTAAACTGCATAAAAAACAGAGAACTAATCGTTGTTACCAAACTGTTTTACTCATCGCCGGACTTGATTAACATTCTCAAAAAGCAGGGCATCGACAAAATAGCAGACTGTAACATAGAGAATTTTGCCGGCCAGACAGGCCTAAAAAGGATGCTGCTAAAAACATCATTATCGGATATAAGAGAGAAAAAACTCTCCAATTGCGAATCTATCCTGGTAACTGAACTTAAAATGCTCGAAGCTGTGTCAGAAATGGGGCTGAACAATATTGAGATCTATCTTGGGATAGAGACTGGCGATCTGCGTGAGGGGATTGTTCCGTCTGACTTCTATGACTTCATGAAGAGTGCATTGAAGATTAAGGGGATAAACATTGCCGGGATATATACTAATCTCGGATGTCTTGCCGGGAAACTCCCCGATGAAGAGACAATAACACAACTTCTCGATGCTAAAGAGACTGTTAAGAGAAAACTCGGATTTGAAATTAAAAAAATTTCTATCGGTGGAACGGTTTTTTATGATATGATAAAATCCGATTCCCTTCCGGATGAGGTGAATCAGATAAGAATGGGTGAAGCAATCTTTTTTGCTTACAACATGTCATATCATAAAAGGATTCCGGAGTTAACGCCCGGCAACTTCATCCTAAAAGGTGAAATTGTCGAGATAAAATCCAAAAACACATCCATAAGGGGTGAGATAGGATTTAATGCATTCGGAAAGATTGCAGATAAGACCGAAGGTGCGGTAAGAAAAAGAGCTATCCTTGATTTTGGAGAGCTGCAAACTCCCCTTTACGGACTAACTCCCTGCGATCCGGGAGTCAGGATACATTCAAACACGCACAACTACACAGTTGTCGATATAACAAATACAGAAAAAAAGTATGATATAGGGGACACAATCGATTTCTATTGTAATTACAATAGTGTCGCTTTTGCGTTTTTATCCGGATACGTTGCTAAAGAATTTATTTAACATGAGGTTTTTATGAAAAAGATTAAAATTTTATTACTGCTGTTGCTTTTAATGTCTTGCAACAAATATCAGAAAAATCAGATAGTTATCGACGGTGACAGCTCAAAGATTTTTGAGGCGGTCGATCTTGTGAATGATAATCCGGACACTAAAAATCAGGAGGATTTTAAACCATTCAACAAGAAGGATGGATCAAAATTTAAAATCGCAGTCATCGAGAGCGGAGAGTATTACTCATACGGAGAGACACTCTACAGTACGATAAACGCGTTTAACGTTTTTGAATGGGGAGATAAGTTAGAATTATCGGAAGGTGCAAAAGAATCTTGCGAAACGCTTATCAAAGAGCTCCAAACAAAACACTACAGCGATTATTTTGAAATTAGCTTGAACAACTTTTTTAATTTTGACTGGAATGAGTCTGCTGTTTCTAACAGGAAATTTAGGAATATAATCGAAAACAACGATGTTGACCTTATCATATCACTCGGCACGACAGCTTCAAAAATAATATCTGACTACAATCCAAGAAAGATTCCGATAATCGCAGATTCGATTTCTGATCCGGTTGGTGCCGATATAATCGAATCAAACGAAGATTCCGGCAGAGATTTCCTTACTGTAAGATGTGATCCGGATATTTATCTCAGGCAGATAAAACTGTTTTACGATGTTGTAGGCTTTAAGAAATTAGGTGTTCTCTATACTGATACTGTTGACGGAAGGAGCTATGCCGCACTTGATGATATAAAAAAGATAGCAAAGGAGAAAGGTTTTGAAATAATCCATATGACCGACTACCTGATTGAGGAGGAAGGGAATCCTAACGCAGCACACGCTTATATAAAAGCACTATCAAAGCTCTCTCCAAAAGTTGATGCCATTTACCTCACAACACAGGCAGGACTAACGATCGAAAATATGGACAATATTCTAAAAGTTATTAACCGGTACAAGATCCCAACCTTCGCAATGGAAGGGTCAAGATTTGTTAAGTATGGAGCTCTACTCGGAGTATCGGAGAACGAACTTGAGTCAGCAGGAATTTATAACATAAAAAAGATAATAAAAATATTCAAAGGTGAATCACCAAGAAAACTCGATCAGATATTTGAGCATGTTCCCCACATTACAATCAATCTTAAAGAGTCCGAGCTCATAGGTTATGATGTTCCGGTTGATATCCTTACAAGTTCAGATGAAATTTACAGGGAGATATCAAGTGTCAGATAAATCAAGAATAATTACAGGCGCATTAATAATTCTGATATTCTCGATGATTATCAACTACATTTTGAGTATCACCTCGTTTGAAGAATTACACACAGGTTTTCTCATATCAAGATATGAAATACTCCTCAAGGATATGAAAAGAAAGATAGAGACCGGTATAAACTTCGGGAAACCGATTGATAAATTCAGCGGAATGGGATTAATCTTTGATGAAACAAAAACTAAAGATTTCCATATCAATAACATCTACGTTACCGATAATTCGGGTAGAATTAACTATTCAACCGAATCAAGCAAAATCGGGAACAAAAGCAAACTTATAAAATACCACAAAACAGACGAAGACGACAGCATCAAAATCTTCAATTTCAAGGATAAATATATCCTCTCTGTTTCAGTTTACTCAAACAACATAAAACATGAAGGATATATCCACTTCGAGTTCAGTAAGAATATAATTAAAATAAGCAACGATGAACTCATTCAAAAGAACATCATAAATTTTTTTATAATTACCTTTATATCCTCTATACTCCTTATGGTACTTTTATATGTTATAAAAGAAAATAATTCTTCATTAAAAATATATAACCTGAAAATTTACTCATCGATAGTAATTATACTTATCATATCGCAGACAATATATACCGGGCTAAACTATAAATATTTTAAAACAAAATATAAAACCGTCGCAAAAGAGAATATTGAAATTCTTGGTGCAATTATAAAGGAAGATATTGAAAACATTCTCACCTACGACCTTCCGCTTGAGCGGCTCAACAAACTTGAAAATCTCCTTGAGAGCAGAAACAACAATGTCAATGAATGTAAAAGTATCTTAATTACCGATAAATCCGGGCGTGTTCTCTACAGCATTCAGAACACCTACGAACGGAATAGGCAAAAAACAGCCCGAGGAGATATAATTAACCTTAACAGCGACGTATCCGGAAGAAGTTTTTTTAGAATAAATAATTACAACAAGAATGTCGGTGTCCTTATGCTTGATACAAACGATGT
>JBFZEO010000092.1:0-2884 GCA_041306845.1 Spirochaetota bacterium | reverse complement strand
GCCGACTCTGTAAAACTGTTCTGTGTATAAGGAGCAAAATCCTTAAAGACAGCAATTAATCTTTCTGCCTGAATATTATTAAAGGCGTTTATAACAACCGTGTACTTATCATTAAGATACCTGCTGAGATCCCTCTTAAACAGATCAATATTCCCAAGATAGACCGGTATACCTTTTAAACCATAATCAAGCGTTGTATCAACACTCTTGTTTATCATGTTGCCCTGCAGAATGGTAACCTGCTTCTCGGCAATCTCAGCGATGCTGTAAATAATCTGATTTATCTCGTATTTAGGTCTGTTTACATTGTAGGAAGCATCGTAATTATTAAGATACTCAGTGTAAATATCGTTGTACGTTTTTTCCAGCAGATTCTTATCGCTTAAAACGAGAATGGGATTGTCGAGATAATCAATGATTGAACATTTTTCATAAAATGCCCGGATATAAAAATACTCACCGTCGAAGGAGGTAAAATTATTTATTTTACTTATTATCTCATTCTTAACATCGTCGTCACCATATAGACGCTCAACTTTCGCTGCTGCCGCATCAAGCTGCTCTCTGCTGTAGAGGATCTCTTTTACCGGCGGAATGGTAACCTCGCTGAGTTTATCTTCACTTTTCTGAGTCTCAGGATCAAAACTCTTTATAACTTCAACATCTCTATCAAAGAAATCTATCCTTATAGGACTTTTTAATGAAGAATAAAAAATATCCACGATATCACCGCGGACGGCAAATTCACCTGGATCAGCGACCTGCTTAACACGATTATACCCGGAAAAAACAAGAAAGTCAGTCAACTCCTCCACCGATAATTTATCACCAACCCGTATCTTTTTGTAATACTTAACGATCTCAATCATAGGAGTTATCGTATGTATAACAGCATCAAGAGATGTTACAAGTTTTATCTGTTTGTTATTAATCAGCTGTTTGATAACCTCAAGTCTCACAGCTGTTATATCTTCATTTACTACTGAGTTTTGATATGGCGATAGATTTAATGATGGAAAATAAAAGGTATTTTCATCATCGATAGAGATCATGTCCTCATAGATAACTTTAGCCTCATCATCATCCTTTGCGATAAAAACTATGCTTTTACCAAGATCGTTATATAGATTGATGCAGTTTAATGATAGCGCTGAACCATTGATCCCGGTTATATCTGTAAGTTTATCTGTTTTTATTTTTTCTAATAATGTTTTATAATTACCGTCATTTTTTAATAACTTTAAAATCCATTTTTTGTAATCCATCTGCTAAACCTTTAAATTAATTTTCCGATATATACAATATGAAATTAATTGCATTTTATCTATTGTTATTTACAACTTTTTTCGCTTACTCACAGATCAGTACACAGGTATCGGGGATAGATGTTATTGCTCAATTCTCAGAACCGTCTATCTATCGTGTTGGGGACACTATTTTTATTGATGTAAAAATAGTGAACAATCAACCTGATGATAAAGCTGTTCTTATTGCTCAGGATAAGAGGTATAGTTTTGATTTTGAAATCCTTACTATGCAGAATAAAAAAATTAACCATTCTCCATCTTACAGCAACTTTTTTAACAGAGTACAGCCTATTTTCAACAGCATGGTAAGACTAAGTCAGAAAGAAGGTTTTACCTACAGAGTTTGTCTTAACGATTATTATGACATCGATTTTACGGGTCAATACTATATCAGATGTAATTTTTATCCGGAATTAAAACTATCACCGGACGACTCTAAAGCTATAAAATCTAATTATCTTACCATAAACATAAGACCAAAGGATCTTAGCGATAGTTTTGTTTCCGAAAAGATAGCAGTTGAAGAGGAAAAAAAGCTTTTTGCCGAGAAAAAGGCTCCAGATGAAGTTATAGATTATATGTTAAAAGCAAGAATTAATAACGAATGGGAAAAGTATTTCTTATATCTCGACCTCGACAGCCTCATTCTTATGAATACGAATTTTGCCAGTAGATATAGAAAATCTGACTCTGAAGCACAAATCGAGTTAAAAGAGGAATACAAGAAATATCTGAAACAAAACACAATAGATGACATCAGTTATCAGCCAGTCTCTTTTAAGATTGTCAAAACTGAATACTCTGCCGGCGACGGTAAGGTTGAGGCAATCCTTAAATTTAAACAGTTTGATTTTGTGGAAGATAAGTATTACACATTCTTCCTTAAGAAGCGGGATAACAAGTGGTTTGTAACCTCTTATAAGGTTCTCAATATGGGCGCACGTTAATAGTGCGTCTTTTTTTTTTACAATTGTAATCGATATTGTTCGCTGCTGCAATTAATAATAACAGGAGGCTGTTATGTTGCAGATGGTTGCTGGCGGAATGGTACCGGTTGTTAAAAGTAGTGTTAAGGGTAAAAATGATATTGACTGGGTTAAATATCATGTGGTATTTGACCGGGGGCTTTATCGGGAGATAAAACGTCACGCGAGACACAGGAGGATGAGTATCTCTGAGTTTGTGTCGTTTGTGCTGGAGGAGACTGCGTTTTTAATTGAGAAGTTTGATGTGACAGAGGGTATCCCCATCCCGGACATACAGGAAAAATATCTCGGAGAGCGTAAGGCTGACAGGTGGATATGGATCAGGCGCGATCTGAAGTACAAGCTGTTTCATTTTCAGGATCATTTCAAGATCCGGGGCAAGGCAGCAGTTATGAGGTATATTCTGCGGAGGTTTCTGTTGCTTGTGAATAGGCTTGGGGAGAAGAAGGCTAAGCGGGTGAGGGATCGATTGTTCAGGATGTGGACATATTTGAAGCAAAATAGGAAAAAGTGGAAAAAATATTTCTCTCAGGAATTTGTAAATATTACTCACATGAGTAATATTTACAAGTGGGAACGGATTGAATTTGT
>JBFZEO010000090.1:0-3243 GCA_041306845.1 Spirochaetota bacterium | reverse complement strand
TATCTTACAGCTTTTGAATGGATATAACGTTTCACCGCCATTCTGCATATCAAAAATAGTTATTTTGTCCCAAAACGGATCACCTATTCCTTCAATATCAATTGTGATATTATAACAATTTTCCATTCTCTCCGACTCATAAGAAACAACCATAACCAGCAATCCTGCCGGTGAGCTAATTATCCAGTATGCGTATCCGTCACAAATCCTCCATAAAATCAACTTGCTGGATCTCAAGTTATCTTTTAATTTGTCATATAAATTCTCTATTATATTATATTTACCATAAAAATTTTTATTATCCTCCCAGACAATATTTGATAAAGTAACATTCGCCTGAAACAAGCCGTGTGATAAATCCTGGAATCCAGCCACCTCATATTTGGGTCTCATAGCACTACCAACAGAAGCAAATCTCGACACAAAATGCCGGAGACGCATCTTATCAAAACCCATCTTGCGGATAAGCGATTCCCCCCAGATGTACGGATTACCGGTGTCGTGAGTATCGATCGCAAATGCAGCCGTCCCATTCCTTCCGGATATGCCCCGCACCGCAATCCGCTCGCCAAGTTTAAAAATTCTTTCAACATGCGCCCTGTCTATGCCGAACAGCATATCATTACCGAGGATTAAATCAAATCCGCTATCTGCGTACGGCTCAACGTCATCCCCCATTCTCTCTGCTATATGCCCGATATATGGTTTATTTTTCTGAGAATGTTTAATTACACTTTCTAAAACCTCCGGTGTAGGTCTGTCTGAGAATGGATTTCCGGCTTGATCACACGAGTCATACACATGATCAAGAGAGTCGTACCTTATAAAATCAAAACTGAAATTATCCCGAAAATAGATAAAAATGTTTTTAAAATAATCAACAGCAATCTCATTCAACGAACAGGCATTATCCGGTTTTGCATTAACGGGAAGTTCATTATAAAATTTGAATGGAGTTAAAACCTTGTAAGCATAATCCCCCCGTTCCTCCCCCATTTCGTTTAAGTAATAAAACTCTGCGTAATTACCGGCAAAGTTATATCCATTGTAATCAGGAATCCCGATGCCGTCCCAAGCATGTGCACTAATGGTCCAATATCCTGCACTTATTATCTCTTTGACTATCTTGTGATAAAGATTTTTATCACGAACAATAGACTTCTCTTTATCATCCGGATTCCCGATATTTGCGTTAACTATATCAGCAATCTCCTTATGTATCACTCTCTGAAAATCCTCATTCAGATACTTCTTACCATCTTTTACAACATAGAGTAATGGATCTGTTTTTTTATCTGGAGTCAGCTTGATCCATCTGAAAATATCGGGATAAATAAGAACTGTTACTGCAAACTGGGCAACATGAGGCTCAAGGTCAAACCCGACAGTTTTGCCAAGAAGATGCACTGCATCACAAAATGCGCAAAGCTGAGTTTCATCATCTATCCCAAGTTTTTCAAGAGTTTTGTGAATGATATCTCCGCTTATGATTTTTACAGATGTAACAGCATAGATAACATTAAAATCATATGAGGTGAACGGACCAAGATGAATCGATTGACATCTTATAGATGGTAACATTTTAGCTGCCTGTATAAAATTCCCGAATTCATCTGTTCCGGTTGCCCTGATATTCATAAAACAGAAATCAGATTCCTTCATCCAGGAAGAGTCCTTGTTACCGGCAACAATTGAGGCAGCCTCTCCGGACAAATCATCCTCAAGGAGCTTGTAAAAATATGCAATAACGGCATCCTTAATCCTGACGGCAGCCGACGGAGTAATGTCAACATATTTTTTTGACATAAACTCCCGATACATACCCCTAGCCTCTTCAATTTCATCCTTATCCGGCGGTAAAAGTAAACTTATTCTATTCCATATTCCCATAACTCACCTCCAAGAGCGCAATCTTTATAAAAATGTAACCGTTTACAATATATCAAAACCAACTTTAACAATCAAGTAAACGATTACATTTTTATAAATTTGTAAAATATATTTGACAAAGAAAAAAAATGATTGTACATTTGCACTTATAAGCAAATGAAAACGGAGTCAGAATGAAAACTTACATAAAAAAACTAAAATGTCTCGGAGATGAAAACAGAATACGGATACTAAATACCATGATTAAAGCAAATGATAAACTCTGCGTATGCGAGATTGTTGATGCGCTCAATATCCCATTCTACACAATATCTAAACATCTGAAGGAACTAAAGAATGCTGACATAATTGATGAGTCAAGAGAGGGAAAATTTGTATTTTATCAAATAAAAGAGTCAGAGAAACCTTTCGATAAAAATATCATCGAGATTATAAAATCGATACCGGAAAGTTATTTGATCAATGACAACATTCTACTGCAAAAACGGCTCAACATGCGTGAAGACGGAAAATGTGTCATCGGAATAACAGATAAAAATCAATGCAGCTGTAAGGAGAGTTAAAACATGGGTAATTGGAAAAAACCACTGATTATCGTCGCTCTGTTCCTGGGATTTTACCTTATCCCGTTCCATATGGACATTGTGAATAATGCACTCATGGAATCGATGTTCATGATGCAGGAATACGCAAGGCAGCATGTTCTCTTGTGTCTAATTCCGGCATTTTTTATAGCAGGCGCTATAGGTAACTTCATCAGTCACGGCGCCGTCCTAAAATATCTCGGTGCTAAGGCAAACAAGGTTTTAGCATATGGTGTTGCTTCTGTTTCCGGAGCGATCCTCGCCGTGTGTTCATGTACTGTTTTGCCGCTTTTCGGCAGTATCTACAAACGGGGCGCCGGTCTCGGTCCGGCAATCGCATTCCTCTACTCCGGGCCGGCAATAAACGTGCTCGCCATCATCATGACTGCCCGCGTGCTGGGAATGGAACTCGGAGTAGCAAGGGCTGTCGGTGCCGTCTCATTTTCGATTGTGATAGGACTACTAATGAACCTCATCTTTCTAAATGAAGAGAGAGCCCGCAACAAAGACATGGAACTTGTAATACCTCACGAAGAACCTTCAGGAAGAAAACTATGGCAAACAAGTTTGTACATATTTTCGATGATAGGAATTCTTGTTTTTGTGAACTGGGGCAAGGATCAATCTATATTTATATGGAATCTTATCTACACACACAAATACTGGATAACAGGTGCATTTTTTCTGGCACTGATTGTCATGCTCGTTTTATGGTTTAAAAAAGGAGAACTCAAATCATGGGTTAAGTCGAGTTATGAGTTTGCGCTCC
>JBFZEO010000084.1:0-2738 GCA_041306845.1 Spirochaetota bacterium | reverse complement strand
TTCCGAATTGAGCGAAACAGGAAATATTGACGGGATAAAAGAGATAGTTAACGGACTAAATAGTCCTGTTGAACAGATAGCAAATGACTGTATAAAAGTTCTTTATGAGATCGGAGAACGGGCACCAGAACTTATTGCCGGATATGCAGAGGTGTTCATCGGATTATTGAAATCAAGGAATAACCGATTAGTTTGGGGTTCAATGACGGCTCTTTCGAAAATAGCATCAATAAAACCGCAGGAAATATTTGATAATCTGGATACTGTAATAAAAGCCTATGAGAATGGGAGTGTGATAACCGTCGATAACAGCATAAGCGTATTTGCAGAGTTAGCAAAGGCGGGCTCGAAATATGGAGAAAAAGTATTTCCGATTATTATAAAACATCTTGAAACATGCAGACCAAAAGAGGTTGGTCAACATTCAGAAAGAGCATTTGTCTGTGTTACAAAAGAAAATTCCGGTGTTTTCAAAAATACATTGTTAAAAAGATACGGCTCATTAACAGACGCTCAGAAGAAACGGATAGATAAATTACTGAAAAAGATGTAATAATGAGGCTCTAATTATTGGAATAAATAGAATGTTTATCCGTCTCTATAATAATAACTAAATCTGGGGGATTAAAAAGATGAGTAGTAATAAAAAGAATAGAGTTTGCCCCGTTGAGGGTGCCGGAGTATTAGATTTTAGTCTGCGGAAATTGTTCCACAATCCTGTTAAAATTCTGAAACCATATATAAACGAGGGGATGACTGTACTCGATTTAGGATGCGGACCAGGTTTCTTCTCAATAGAGATGGCAAAAATGGTCGGCAAAACAGGGCGAGTGATAGCCGCTGACTTGCAGGATGGGATGCTTGAAAGACTTAATCTCAAGGTTAAGAATATGAAGCTGGAAAACACAATTAAACTTCATAAATGCCAAAGCGATACTATCGGATTAGACGAGAAAGTGGATTTTATCTTAATTTTTTATATGCTGCACGAAGTACCGGATCAGCATAAATTTATAAACGAATTAAAAACTCTCCTGAAACCAAATGGTAAAATTTTCATTATTGAACCAAAGTTTCATGTTTCAAATAATGATTTCCATAAATCAGCAGATGTTGTAAAACAATCAGGATTTAATATTGTTGCAAGTCCAAAGGTTTTACTGAGTATGGCTCTTCTGGCGAGTCTTAATTGATATAGATTTTATCCTGACCGGGTATTTTTCATAAATTACGAAAATTTCTAAGGAAAGATTTTTCTATATTTGTTGTAATTTCTGATAGCTAATATCCGGTCTTAGGTATATTTTATGATTGTACTCTATCAAACTGACCATACACCGAAAACATCAGACATCAAAGAATTACATAAACAGATTGATTGTTAAATTTTAGAGATTTCTCACGTAAGTTATTAACAATCCGATAAGATTTTCTATAAATCTTAGTGCATCCTCAAGAAATCCCCAAAAATTAATCGCCGGGTCATGAAGACTGGGAAAATAAAATTTAATCAGGATTTTATTATCATTTCTTAAATCCGAATTTTCCATGTTTTGAGCAGAGAGTTCCTCATACTGTAAACTTGAAGTATTTGCTTGCCCACTTCTCTATTTACCAATAGCGTTTTTTTTGTTATATTTCATGAAAAATAAGTCAGACTCGAATATTAGAGGAGTCTGTAACAAACCGGAGTCCCTCCATATGAAAGCATTTATCAAACTTTTTATAATCCTCCTCTGCATATTTATCCTTGCCGGAGCTGCGTTTTTTATAATATCCAATCAAACGGTTTCAAGCATCCCTTTTACCGGAGTTGAATACGAGATCAAGGACGGAATGTCAAGTTACGGCGTTGCATCTGACTTGAAAGCTAATAATTTAATCAGATCACCTCTTTTGTTTAAGACGATCATAAGGATTTTAAATCTTGATAAAAAACTTCAGCCGGGCTGGGTTCTGATAAAAACAAACAGCTCAACACTCGACATTATACGGACAATTTACTCCGGTAAATTCATAAAAATCACATTCACCATACCGGAAGGATACACTCTCAAAGAGATCAAAGCTCTTTTTGCTGATAAACAGGTAGCGACATCTGACGAAATAACAAATTTCTTTAAAGATGACAATTACCCAGCAAAGATCGGTCTGCCGGGTTTTGATACTGCGGAGGGTTTTTTATTCCCAGAAACATACACATTCAACAAAGGGGAAAAGCTGAAATTTATCATGACAAAAATGGTGGATATGTTTTATGAAAAACTCGGCTCGGTTTATCCCGACTACGCAGATCTCAAACCTATCGAGCTCAAAAAGAAAATAACGATGGCATCTATAATCGAAAAAGAGGTTAAAAACAGATCGGAGTCCACTATCGTTGCCGGAATTTTTTACAACAGGATCAAAGAAAGAATGAGACTGCAAAGCTGTGCAACAGTTCAATACATTCTCAACAAGCCGAAAGAACGCCTCCTCGAATCCGACCTGGAAGTTGACAATCCTTATAACACTTACCTTTATTACGGATTGCCTCCCGGCCCGATAAGTAATCCGGGACTTGACTCCATAAAAGCGGCATTTCATCCTGATAACAACGATTATCTCTTCTTTGTTGTGAAAGATCCGTATCACGGAACCCACTATTTTTCCAGAGATTATTCGGAACATCTCAAAGCTAAGGAACGTTACAAAGCTATTAAAGGATTTAAATAGTGAATAATAAAAGCAAACATGAA
>JBFZEO010000083.1:0-3153 GCA_041306845.1 Spirochaetota bacterium | reverse complement strand
TCCGATCTAGACCGATTGAGGCGGCAGAAGTGTTGCCGTATCTTTCTATATTATGATAGACTCTATCCATTCCCACCTTGAGGTACTCCGCAAGACTCTCGATTATCCTCATGTTTGCCTGGTGAGAAATAACAAGTTTTATGTCGTCAGGAGTTATACCTGCGATAGCCATCGCTTTGTTAATGGAATCCTTCATCGCGTTAACTGCTGCTTTAAAAACCTCTTTTCCTTTCATCTGAATGGAGTGCTGTTTGTTCTGAACTGTTTCTATAGTAGCCGGATTTCGCGATCCGCCGGCAGGTAATATCAGTAGATCACTAAATTCCCCATTCCCGCCCAGGAAAGTTGAGAGAATCCTGCTGTCATCAACAGCACGCTCTATGATAACAGCGCCGGCTCCGTCACCAAACAAGACACATGTGTTCCTGTCTTCCCAATTGGTAATTTTAGAGAGTGTGTCCCCTCCGATAACGAGAATTTTTTTTGCACTGCCTGTGGCGATGAAATTTCTCGCAATTGTTATACCGTAGAGGAGTCCGGAACAAGCTGCTTCTATGTCAAAGCAGAATGCGTTGGAGGCTCCGATATTTTTTTGAACTATATTTGCTGTAGACGGGAAAACATAATCCGGTGTAACAGTTGCAACTATGATACCGTCGATCTCCTCCGGTTTAGCACCGGCTCTCTCCATGGCGATGAGTGCTGCAGCGGTTGCGATATCAGATGTAGCTGTATCTTTGTCTGCTATGTGCCGCTCTTTTATCCCCGTTCTTGTGCTTATCCACTCGTCTGTTGTGTCAACGATTTTTTCAAGGTCGGCGTTTGTGAGAATTTTTTCCGGCGCTTTTGCACCGATACCGGATATCCGGGATTCGTAAAGTGTGTTCATTTGCAATTCCTGATTTAGATAAAATTTATAATAATAAAAACCGAATATACATTCGCAAAAAAATAATAGTCCATTTGTATGAATGCGTTACTATATAATTTATTTAAAAAACTATCAAGATGCACTTTATAAAAAAGTTTTATGTGCCTCAAGTTTGCTGATTATGAGTTTCACCGATTTTTCTATATCGATTCCGCTGCAGTCGGCAGTTATGTCGGCATATTTTTTATAGAGAGGAACCCTCTCGTTATAGAGATCAAAGAGTGTCATTCCACCCGGCATAGCGATCCCGCGTGACGACATGTTGTTTATCCGTCTGTTTATTTCGCTGAATGGGAGGTCGATGTAGATCGTTATCCCGTTTTTTTTGAGATGGGTAATCCCGCTTTGACTGTAAACGGCACTTCCCCCCGTGGCAATAACTGTTTTTTTTACATTCACCGACAACAGAGCCTCCTCCTCTTTGATAAGGAAGTTTTTTAGTCCGTCGGAGTCGATTATTGTCTGCAGGGCACGACTTTCCCGCTCCTGGATGAGGAGGTCTGTATCCATGAATGAATAGAGGAGTTCTTTAGCAAGGAGGACGCCGATGGTGCTTTTACCAGCACCGGGCATTCCGATAAGTATCAGATTATCCATAACGTTCCCGATCCGGAGTATTTATGGCATCTCTAATAACCTATTTTAAAATGAAAAGCTGGTTTTTAGAGATACCCTTTATCTGTACGGTAAGCTTCGTACGGGAATTTTTATACAACATAAGGAAAATATTGTCAAACAACTTACTTCTGTTTAAGGTGATATTTAGCTTGAAACTTATCAGTTTATTATGTTATAAAAAGCGTTGAGAGGTTGGAATATGTCTAAGTTAAAAATAGTTAAAGAGTTTTTTGAATATATCGGACACAACAAGAAATTGTGGCTTATCCCAGTGATTATTGTTTTGTTTATTTTTGCAGCGGCTATTATCGTTTCCCAGTCGCAGGCACTTGCTCCGTTTATTTATTCTCTTTTTTAGGAATGTTTAAAAAGTGACGGAAAATAAAATTTATATTTTAGGGATTTCAGCATTCTTTCATGACTCGGCGGCTGCTCTCATATGTGACGGCCGGATAGTGGCTGCGGCTCAGGAGGAGAGGTTTACCCGGATAAAGGGCGACGCTTCATTCCCCATAAACAGCATCGAGTACTGTCTCAAAGAGGCCGATATCGATATCAACGGGCTTACTGAGATCGTTTTTTATGACAAACCGATAAAGAAATTTGACAGGATTCTCTCGTCATACATGCACAGAGCGCCTGTCGGAGTTGCCTCGTTTGTCAAAGCGATTCCGCTCTGGCTCAAGGATAAACTCTGGATCGAAGATTTTATAAAAAAAACGTTGAAATACAAGAAAGATATCCTATTCACCGAACACCACGAGTCTCACGCTGCGAGTGCGTTTTATCCCTCTCCGTTTGAGTCGGCTGCGGTTCTCACCGTTGACGGCGCGGGGGAATGGACTACGACTGCGATCGGTATCGGAACCGGCAACAAACTCAAACTGATTAAAGAGATAAATTTTCCCCATTCACTCGGTCTGTTATACTCAGCGTTTACATATTACTGCGGATTTAGAGTTAACTCAGGAGAGTACAAACTTATGGGACTCGCTCCGTATGGGGAGCCGGTTTTTAAAGAGCTTATATACAAGGAATTGATTACCGTTTTTGATGACGGTTCATACATTCTCAATGAAAAATACTTTAATTATATAACCGGTCTGAGGATGGTGAGCAGTAAATTTGAGAAGCTGTTCGGTCGTAAGGCTCAGAAACCGGACGGTAAACCGGATAAATTCTATATGGATGTGGCGGCTTCGATACAGGTGGTTTTTGATGAGATAATGGTCAAGATTGCCAGTTTTGTGCGGCAGACTACAGGTATGAAAAATCTCGTCATGGCTGGCGGTGTTGCGCTTAATTGTGTGTCAAACGCGGCGATTGTCAGATCCGGTATTTTTGAGAATGTCTGGATCCAGCCTGCGTCAGGGGATGCCGGCGGGAGTCTCGGAGCTGCGTTGTTTGCTTATCACAACTACCTCGGCGGTTCTAGGAATGTTGACGGAGTGAACGATTCTCAGCAGGGTAGTTACCTTGGGCCGGCATTTTATGATGATGAGATCAAGGGGCTGCTCGACGCCGAGGGGATAGTTTACACTGTTTATGGTGAGAATGAACTGGTTAAGAAAACAGCTGCTTTTATCGCCGGACAGCGGGTGGTC
>JBFZEO010000071.1:0-4136 GCA_041306845.1 Spirochaetota bacterium | reverse complement strand
TGCCTTTTATGCGCATGGGATGAGTATCGATTTCTTTGGATTGGTGGGCATCCTCGGGTTGAGCGGAGTTGTTATCAACGATAGTATAGTTATGATAGATTTTTTAAACAAGCAGTTTTCGGGCGGTGCGGTTAAATCCCATTCCAGTCACATAAGAGAGGTGATCTCGCTCGGTGCTAAAGAGAGACTGCGTCCGATCATATTAACGACGGCAACAACAACAATCGGGTTGCTTCCGAGTGTTTACGGTCTGGGCGGAGCGAGTCCGTTTATAACGCCGATTGCGCTTGCCATTGCGTACGGATTGCTGTTTGGAACTACGCTGACCCTTTTGTTTATCCCGTCGTTGTATATGATAAGATTGGATATTTCTTATGTTTTATCTGCTGTTAAACGCAAGATTTTTAAAAATTCAGAGGAGTAGATTCCAGTTTGGTGGAGAATGGTGTTTTTGTTTAGAATATAAAAATACCGGTTAATATTTTCGTTTTTTCCGTTGATTAGAACTTGTCTGATATATAAATCCAAATTTCATTCATTCTACTTTACAAGTCGTTTTAAATAATGTAATGTTTCTATATACAGTAACACACAAGGAGTTTTACAATGGAAAACAACAGAATTATTTTATTACCTAAGAACAAGATCCCAAATAAATGGGTTAATATACTTCACACGATACCTCAGGCGCTAACTCCACTAATTAATCCGGAAAACAGTCAGCCAGTCCCGATCGAGATGCTTGAAAGGCTGTTTGCGAAAGGTCTTATTGAACAGGAGATAAACACAAAAGATGAATATATTAATATTCCGGATGAGGTAATGGATGTGTTGAGTATCTACCGTCCGACTCCGCTCTACCGGGCAACATTCCTCGAGAAAGCACTCGGAACACCGGCGAAGATCTACTACAAATATGAGGGTGTGAGCCCGTCAGGAAGTCATAAACCGAACACCGCAATTCCGCAGGCTTACTACAACAAACGGGAGGGGATTACAAAGCTCTCAACCGAGACCGGTGCCGGACAATGGGGTTCTGCTCTGAGTTTTGCGTGCAACCATTTTGGTATTGAGTGTGTGGTTTTTATGGTAAGGGCAAGTTATGAGCAGAAGCCGTACAGAAAAATGATGATGCAGACCTACGGCGGAAAAGTTTTCCCGAGTCCCTCGGATCAGACCGCAATCGGTCGTGAACTCCTTAAAGATAAGAATAATTACAAAGGTTCTCTTGGGATAGCGATAAGTGAAGCTGTAGAGATGGCAATGAATAATGACGATGTTCATTATACTCTCGGCTCGGTATTAAATCATGTACTTCTCCATCAGACGATTATCGGGGAGGAGTCAAAACTCGCACTTGAGAGCATAGGGGAGACTCCGGATATAATCATCGGCTGTAACGGAGGCGGATCAAACTTCGGAGGATTGATTATTCCTTATCTCAAAGAGGTACTTGAGAAAAATAAAAAGATGAGATTTATATCTGTTGAGCCGTCTGCATGTCCTAAACTCACTAAAGGTGTCTACGCATGGGACTATGGTGACACAGGTAAACTTATTCCTCCTTCACTGATGTATACGCTTGGACACTCATTCATACCTCCGGCTGTGCACGCCGGCGGACTCCGATACCATGGAGATTCTCCGATAGTAAGTTATATGTACTACAAGAAGATGATAGAAGCTGTGGCTATCAAGCAGAAAGAGGCGTTTGAAAAAGCTGTACTCTTTGCACGAACTGAGTCGATTATCCCTGCTCCGGAGTCATCTCACGCGATCGCTGTTGCTGTAGACGAGGCTTTAAAATGTAAAGAGACCGGCGAGTCAAAGACAATTCTTTTCAATCTATCCGGTCATGGTCACTTTGATATGGCAGCGTACGAGGCATACTTCAACGGCACGCTTGAGGATTATGAGTATCCGGAGGAACTTATTAAACAGTCATTAAAAGATCTCCCTAAAATCAATTTTCCTATGCCGGAATGACGATACAAAAGATGTTTATAAAACATTAAGGAATTGAAAATATAAAAATGAGCCTGTAGAAATCTCAAAAGTTTCACAGGCTCTGTTTTATTGTCTGCTGATTAAAAGAATATGCATCTGTTTCAGTAAAATGAACGATACTTTCAAATGGATACTCTTTACTGGACAATCTTTATTAGCGTAATAAACGAATATGCAATGTATTTGACTGGCAGTATTTGTATTCTATTTTACATTGTTTAATAAGTTAATCTTTTCTATTGAATAAAATAATGAATACTTTGAGATTAAATCCTTTACTGAATTGTCATAATTATCTGATATTTTAGTTATTTCCCAATGATTTTGTATCTGGTCAATAGAGTGTTTTCCTTCCCAATCTCCAATGTAATAAGCTTTTCCAGGTTCTAACTTCATAACTGATAATCTCTTGTCAGTTATATAACCACGTCCGGCAATTTCATTAAGCGCAAGTGCAGCAATCCATTCATTTATTGTATATTTTCCTGGTTCTAATTCATATAATCGAATTTCATTGCTTTTATCAAAATTTATACCACAAACTAATTTATCGGCACTCATGCTTTTTACTAGTTCAAAAGTTGTAGGATTTTCTGATAACGTTGTAGATTTTACACTAAGAATGATTTTGTTAAATCCTTTAATCAAAGTAAATCTTCCAAATAAATATGTTTTATTTGTATTTAACTTTGAAGATTTTCCTTTGTTAATTGTAATTGTAGCGCAGCTTGATAAAATAACTATTAATGTAACAAAAAAAAATATTGTGCATTTCTTCAATTTATAAATTCTCCTTTATTGAATCTTATAAAAATTTGATTGGATCATACATTATAGTGTCAGCCATTGTCAAGATAGTATTTTATATATTTAATATAGAAATAATTTAAATATGTCAAAATGTAATATGACATTATCTTCATGCCTCAATTCACAGAAAACTGTTTAAAAGCTGTCCTGGGATTTTATACGAGGCTATCCCTCGATAAACAGGTAAACTTCACCGCAACTCCTCCCATCGACATATGTCGTACCATATGTCAAAAGCGCAATCAAGATTTCCGGTCATCTATCGACATATGTCCTACCATATGTCAAAAGTGCAATCAAGATCCCGTGACTCCCATCAACATATTTCCTACCATATGTCAAAAGTGCAATCAAGATTTCCGGTCATCCATCAACATATGCCATACCATATGTCCAAACTTAATCTGGCACAATCTAACAAAATACGGTTAACCCCGCATAAGTTTTAAGGAGTGTCAAAATGACAATGGAACATTCGGCAATGCTTATCGGAATTGATAAAAAAAGAGATTGGCTATTTTTTATCCTTTGAGTATTTACCGAGATAGATAATCCCCGATGCTCCCGACAGCGATAGTGACTCCGGCAGTTTATATATGTCGTTGTTTTCGATTATTATCCGTTCATGAGGGATTTTATACGACTTCATAAGAGTATCTTTAATTGCGTCTGAACGGTTATATGCAAGTGTTTCGAGACTATTCGCCGGGATCTCAAACCGCTCTGCGATTGCTGTCGTGATCTCTTCGCCGGTCATAGTCTCTTCCGGCGCGGCTCCTATATATTCCTCGTAAAGTTTATATAACTTATCATCCCCATCACCGGTTGCCAGCTCCGATACCATTCTTTGTGCGATGGAATGTGAATCGTTTTTCTTATCAACAAAACTGTTTATGACAAAAACATAATCGGGATTGTCTATAAAAACGGACAAATCTTTCTTTAAAGTATCAGAATTTTCGATTATGCTTTCCCCATATAAGAATGGAACAATAGAAAAATTATCTGTAATGAGGGTATAATTAACATTCTCACCCAGACTCTCGATATCGTTCCTCGTCTTTTTTAATGCAGACTTGAGTAGATTAAAAAATAGTGACGGATAATCAACGGAAAGTTTATCTTTTCTGCCGCTCAAATCAATCTCGATAGATGCGTTCTTGTTCGAGTCCTCGATCAGTTTGAGTGCGCTCCCCATGTCAAACGCGGAACTTCCCGGAAGCGGCGAGATTTGAGCATTGTTCATGGTGAGTTTTAGTTTTAAGTCAGTTTTGTTTTTTTCTATGCTGAATGGGAATTCTACCGTTAAACGGCCGGAG
>JBFZEO010000070.1:0-5207 GCA_041306845.1 Spirochaetota bacterium | reverse complement strand
CTCCGTAGAGGAGTCTGAATGCACCGCCTCCGGTTCCCTGTTCTTCGAGGATTGTCGGAGTGAAGAGCATTCCTTCTCTCAGTGCCAGTCCGGAGTATTTCTTAGGCCAGGTTGGGATCGTTTTTGCGAATGTGATGAGTCCCTGCACGCCGAAAAAGTGTGCGATAGTGCTAACCGGTTCCGGGATGTTCATCAGTCTGCATCCCCGTTTAATACCGCCGATTATTGCTTTTTTCCAGTCGATCTCTTGCGGAATGGTGTCAACGTAGGCGACGAGATTGTCCTTAGAAAAAAGAGCGTTGGTTTCCCAAGCTGCTTTCAGATCCATCTCGTCGAGTTCTCCGATGTTTGAGTAGTACGGGTCTGATATGTGGTATTTCCCATTCTCCTTGCCGACAAGCACTATAAAATGGAATGGAGCGTGAACGTGCATATAAGCCGGCAGGTACTTCATATAAAACATATCGACACATATCGCAACCGGTTTGCCGGAAGCTATCATTTCGTCGGCTTTTTTCATTGCTTCTTCAGTTGTTTTATATCTTTTAGTGAAGAAATTAATTTTGCAGAATTTTTGTACGTTTTTGATAATGGCGCCCATGGGAAGTCTGATCGCATTCACCGGAAAGCCGCCTACTGCTTTTGCCATGGCGAGGTGGGCAAATGTTACTCCGGAGCCTATACCAAAGATCATCGCTTCTGTTACATCTAATCCTTCATGTTTGAGGAGATTTCTTACGCTGCCCGATTCACAGTGGAATCCGACGTTGTGTTTATAATTTTGAATTATTCCCATTTACTTTTATCTCCTTTATCTAAATATCAAGTTTTATATTCTGGATTAATCTGTCCTGAAAGAGTTTTGTTTCAGGGGCGATTGTTTTTTTTGTATTTATAAAAATGAAGAAATCGCCAACGCATATGCCGAAAATTGTAGCGTATCTCAGGAGATCGCTTATTTTTAGTTTCTTAAATCCTTCTGGGGTAAAGTCAGTTTTTACGGCTTTAGGTGATTTTTTCATTCTCATAGCAAGTTCTTCCGGCATCATGCTCTGGTGTGAGGCGTACAATCCTACCGGGCTTATTTTACCGTCATACAGGTCTTTGATTAATCTGTTCCACTCCATAGCCCGTGTGTTGTTGTAGTCTTGTGCCAAGTTGTTTTCTCCTGCAAATTCGGGAGTTCCGAATTTTTCGATCCTCTTGCCGCTTGCGTCAAAATCATAACTTAGGATCTTAATTGACGGGTCAAACTTTTCTACTTCATCAGAAATTATCATTTTTTCTCCTTGGGGTACTTTATGTTAATCTAAATAATGGATGCTTCTAAAAAAAACTAACCTCTATTTTTATATAGAGGTTAATATTCAATAAAAAAATACTATAGAGTCCAATTAGATCGTTATTTTTTATCTCTGTTCATGTTTTTCTGGATGAAATCACAAAATGTTCCGAAGTTAGCAAATGTTGCTTCACTTCTTTCTGATTCAAGTATTTTTATCCCATATTCTTTCTCAACCATGTAATCGATCTCAAGTGCATCGATCGAATCAAGACCGATCCCCTCGCCAAAGAATCTAGTTTCTCTTGTTATCGAGTTTGGATCAAGATCAAAAAGTTTAAGCTGGTTTATAAGCTTGGTTCTTACTTCATTTTCAAAATCAGTCATGTTTCTTCTAACCTCAATTTAAATATTTTTTATGCGGCAGATTTTGATTTTCTGTTGCATTATAAAAGCAGTCTTATTTTATTTAGGCTGCTTTGCTTTTTTAATCTTTAAGCATTCTAAAAAGTTTTGCCATCTTGAGCCTCTGCGGTTCATCTTTATAGAATGTATCCCATGCGTAGGAGTACATTTCCTGGAGTTTGTCCGGACTCATCAACTTCGGCTGGTAAACAACTTTTCCTGCATTGTAGTTAAGCCAGTTATTGTCGATTATTCTGCCTTCACTGTTTAACTGGTTAAAAATTTTAGTGTGCGGGAATGGAGTCAGTATCGTAAATTCGGCAAGGTCGAGATTAACCTCAAGGAGGAAATCTACGAGTCTTTTTATGTAATCTTCATCGTGGTCGTCCATACCGAGGATTATCGTACCTTCAACGGCTATCCCATGATCTTTGTATCTTTTAATTCTGTTTCTGATATAATCAGATGTGTCAAAAACAGCCTGATAAACATACCATGCTCCGGCTTCAGCTGCGTGTTTCAGAACTTCATCATCGTCCTCTATCGGGTGGCAGCACCATTTCTTCTTGAGATGTTTGATCCCTTTGAAGAGTTCTATCTCCCATTGTTTGTCCTGAGCGAGTGAGTTATCAACGATAAAGAGTTTGTCGTTGTTAATTTGTGCGATCTCTTCAGCCACTTTTTCAACAGGTCTTGGTCTGAATTGTCTTCCTCCCAAGTACTCAGTACAGCATGGGAAACATCCGTATTTACAACCTCTTGATGCATGAACAAGATCAACCATTTTCATGCCTTTGTAGGTGTAGTTGTCATAGTTTAATATGGATCTTCTTGCAGGCCCGATAAGTGATGAATCGGGATAGTCATGAAAATAGTCATAAACCGGTTTCATTCTGTTGTTTTTGAAATCCTCAATAACCCCGGCAAAACGGCCTTCGGCCTCACCAAGGAAAATTGAGTCAGCATGAAGTTTTGTTTCTTCGGCATGAAGCATTGTCGAGATACCGCCGAAAATAACTTTTTTCCCCTTGCTTCTAAAGTAATCACCTATTTCCCATCCTCTGGGAGCCTGGCTGGTGAGCATCATGGATATACAGCAAAGATCAAAATCAAGATCGCCCAGATCGAGTTTTTGAACATTTTCATCGATGAATTCAACATCAATGTCCTCCGGAATAGTAGCTGCAAAGCAAACCGGACCGTGCGGAGGAAGATGAAACTCAGTTTGCTCTTTGAGTTTCGGCCACTTTGGATAGATAAGTTTAATCTTCAATTTAAAACACCTCATTTTAATAATTGGAAAAAGGAATTGACATTAAGTTAATTTATATTATAATTATTCTGCCTTTTATGTCAACAATTTTATATTATTTTAGAAGCAGGAATGGTAATGAGCGATATTAAAGACTGGTGGATAAACTGGGCTCCGTATTGGGAGATCCTTGAAGATAGGCATCTTAGCAAGATGGTTACTGAAAAATTTGTGGGTTATGTGAAGAGTCCTGTTCTTGTTATTGGTGCCGGACAGGGAATAATCGTTAATTATTTAAAAGAATTGGGACATGTAGTAGACGGGGTGGATCTTGAGCCTGAGATGATAAGGATCGCTAAAGAGAGAAGAAATCTTGATATTATCCATGCTGATGCGAGAAAGATGCCGTTTAATGATGGTAGTTATAAAACTGTGATTATAGCATCCGGAGTTGTGGATTACGGTACACCAGAGGATGTTATTAAAGAGATTCTTGATGAATCAAAGAGAGTCACTGCTAAGGGCGGTAATCTTTTTGTTTCATTTTATCAGATACATCCGGTTCTTGAGAAGTTGTTCAAAAAGATCGGTGTCATAGACAAAAATTCTAAATATAGGATGCAGCGTATATTCCAGATAGATGATATGACGAAGGTAAATCCTCTGAAGTGCGTCGGTCCGATAATGAAATGGACAGGTAAAAACTTTTTTTCCGTAATGTTTACGTGGACTAAGCTTGGTATCCATTTACCTAAGGAATTGAAAGAGGAACGGGAAAAATCTGATATGGTTTTTGAGCAGGCAGCTAAAATGAATGTCTCAAAAGATCAGTTGAGAAGCGTTGTTCCTGACATTCTCCCGTATCGTGAGGTTTCTGCCATAAAAGAGCTTTTGTCAAAGAGTGATTTTGATTATGATGATTTTAATAGATATGAGGATTGTGTAATAGTTAGATATTTCAAAACACCCGACCTTGATGTCGATAAAAAAAAAAACTAACTGTTATTGATCCGATAATTAAGACTGAGAAAATCTGCAAGCAGTACAAGAGTAGCCCTGTTTTTTCGGTCAATAAGGTAAGTCTCTCTATACCGAGGGGGTCGATCTTTGGTATATTGGGACCTAACGGAGCCGGCAAGACAACCACATTGTCTATGCTTTGCGGTATACTGAAACCCACTTCCGGAGTGATTGAGTTTGATTTTAAAGGGAATGGGGATAAGATAAAAATAAGGCAGGATCTGCTTGATGGTAAGAGTGATAAACTCGATAAGAGTAAACTGCTCAAGTCCCGCATAGGCATAGTTCCCCAGGATCTTGCCGTTTATCCGAGACTTTCTGCTAAGGAGAATCTTGAGTTCTTCGGCGGTCTTTATAATATTGAAAAGAAAGAATTAAATAACCGGATTGATAACCTGCTTGCTATGGTTGGTCTTAAAGATAGAAAAAATGATGTAGTCGGTCATTATTCTACAGGAATGATGAGGCGGCTTAATCTTGCAGCAGGCCTTATACATAACCCGGAACTTATCCTCCTCGACGAGCCGACAGTCGGTATCGATCCGCAGTCTAGGAACTGTATCTTTGACGCAGTACTCAGGCTGCGGGCAGAGGGAGTCACCATTCTCTATACGACTCATTACATGGAAGAAGCTACTAAATTATGCGACAATATTGCAATCATGGACAAAGGTCGGATCCTCATAGAGGACGCTCCGGGTGAACTTATCAGAAAATACGGATTATATGCGATAAAATTTAGATTTGAGAGTAATGCCGACAATAGTTCTTTTGTTAAAAAAATTAATCAGCTTGATGGAATTGATGATTTTACTGTTAATGGTACTGATTTATCGATTGTTGTTAAACGAGGATTTGAGAATATTGCTGTGATTGACAGTGTCAGAGATCTTGCTGTAAAAGAAAAAATTCATCTAACACTTGTAAAAATTATTGAACCTGATTTAGAATCCGTATTTCTTGATATCACTGGTCGGGCACTTCGTGACGGCACTGAAGATAACTTTGTAACAGGCGGTGTTGTATGATAAGACCACTTAAAGCTTTAATTGTTAAAGAAACAAAACTTTTGTTCAGAGATCCGGCAGGATTGATAATGCTTTTTGTGCTTCCTTCTCTTTTTATATTCGTTTTATCGATTGCGCTTCAGGGGACTTTCTCCTCGGCGAGTGTTAAAGAAAAAATGGATGTTGTCTTAGTAAACTCCGGTGACAGGAGTTTTGGAGATGAGATAGGGAAAGGACTTGA
>JBFZEO010000069.1:0-2809 GCA_041306845.1 Spirochaetota bacterium | reverse complement strand
GATAAGATCGAGCACAGTAACTATTCCGCCATCAAAAGCCGCTGAACTCCCGTACAGATAACTTTTTAAACCCAGCGGAACTCCGTCCGGTCTGCCGGCAGCTCCGATAAAAACAAAAACAAAGTCGTTTGACGGATAATATCTTTTCATAAAATCCATGAGTTTTAACCCGATAAAAACAGGAACCGATCTGTCATAATATCTGCCGGCAATTATTTTACTGTTGACAGGAATTATAACTCCGATCCTCTCCCGATCCTTAGCAAATCCCCTTATCGTCGCCTCTATGTTAAAACTGTTAGTATAATAATCATCACCTTCAACTCTTGTTTTTTTATAAACAATCTCCCGTTCCCGACAGAACTCCTCGATATAGTTCATGAGCTTTATCTCACCGGCACTTCCCTCTTTGTTGGGAAAGTAGTTTTCTTTTATGAGAATGTAATCCTCGTAATCTATCAGCGAATAAACCCTCATAATCGAAAAAACAATCAAAATAAAAATAACTCTAAGTTTCATTTTTCCAGTTATAACACATTACCCGAAAAATAATCATTTTTTTAAAAAAAATATATTGACACCACCCCCATTATATTGTATATACGTATCTATCATTCCTCTGTAGCTCAGTCGGTAGAGCGGGTGGCTGTTAACCACTAGGTCGGCGGTTCGAGTCCGTCCGGAGGAGCAGGAGCCGTTATTTATACGGCTCTTTTTTATTTAATCCTTACTGACTTTTGAGGAGTGCAGCTCTTGAGTAAATATCCTCAGCTTACCACAACAGAGATCAACCTCGTCCTGAATAAAATCAGATCAAAATACGATTCTTACATAAAAGATTTTAAGAAATCCAATTCCCTCAAAGAGGCGTTTGAGGACAGATACATTCTCACACTGCGAATGAAAAAAAATCTCACAGCATTTCTCTATGCCGAGATAGAGGCTGTCGAGGAGATATATAAACGGGAAAAGACGAAGCAGGATGACTTTGAGAATGAGAGAAAGCGCAAAACAGGCAAGTCCTTTGCCGACAAAACGCTTGAAGAGAATAGGAAACGGTTTATAAAATATGAACCGGTTAAAATAGATACTGACGTTGAGGAAGAAATTCTCTATCTATGCGGCGGGATAAGGGAATTTATCAACAAGCATATGAGCGTAGCTGTGATAATAGGAAAGCACTCCGGCAGCTCCATCGCCGAATCCGCCCTAAATAAAGCCTACAACAACCTGCTACTGAACATCGATTACAAAGGGGATATTCCGCTCGCCAGACACTATACCGATGCCATAAAAAACAATCTGTCCGTAAACAGAATTCTTTTTGAGTATCAGAAATTTATCCAGGACTGCGGTTTTCTCCTTAACGATACCCTTTCTCACCTCAAAAAAGGTCACGAATGCGTCTCTTCCAACAAAGACTCCGGCAAACAAATTTCATTCATCCCGGACTACTCAGGCATAAAGAATACCGATATCCGCAAAATCTACGACGGCAAAACACGGCACGAGGGGATCGTAACGGCGATCACATTCCTGTCTAACCTCATAGCGGACTTCAGACTGCGCGACATCAAAAAGAATTGACCGATTAACTGACAGGTTTATTGAAGCTCCCCGAACGCTCTCTTAAAATCACAACTGATTCCATGATGCCCGGTACATATAACACTTATCCCGGTTAGTTTTTTTAGCTTATCATGAGAAATAATTTGTGTTTTTGTATCCATATTAAAAAGATCACTGAATTTGCCGGCAACCCCATTGCGGAGCCCGATGGTATCTCCGGTAAAAAGATAGGCACCATTAACAACGAAGCAAGTTGATCCCGGCGTATGCCCCGGGGTAACTATCGCATGAACTTTAATGCCATTAACATCGATAGTTTGATTATCATCAAAAAGCGTATATGGAACAGGTAATTTATTATTAAGAATGAGCATTCTGTGTGTATTACCGGTTAGAAGCTGTTCCTCATCCCGTGAGATGTAAACAACAGCATTTTTAAAAAGAGTGATTGAGGCAACATGATCCACATCAGTATGCGTAAGAAAAACTGCTGAAACCTTCAATGGGTCTATCTGCAGCAATCTCATCTGATTAAGCCCCTCCTTTATATCATTACCGGCATCAAAAGCGACATAAGTTTCATTATTTTTTACGATATAAAAGTTAGTAAAAGTATCCCGTATAACATACAGATCGGAAGCAGCCAACCCGGTCGGTGCCGGACAAAGAGTCTTTATCTCTTTATCGATTCTGTATTTCATAAATCCAAATAAACCAGCCGCCAAAAGAATTAGAGACAATACAGCCACAATAATTATCTTTACCAATTTCTTCATTTTACCTACTCCTCATATTTTACAGTATCCCATTTTAATAGACCTTTGCCGACAGTACATCAGCCTTCATATTTTTTTATCTCATCCCGTATTAACGCCGCTTTCTCAAACTCCAGATTCTTGGCAGCCTCAAGCATCATTTTCTTGAGTTCCGCAACAAACTCCTTCTTTGAGTCCGGCAGCAGCAGATTGTATCTCAACTTAAGTTTACCCACATCCTCTTTCTCCTCGTTGACCTCAAGACTCTTCTTGCGTTCGAGGATATCTTCTATCTTCTTTACTATCGTTTTAGGAATGATATTATGCTCTTTGTTATACTCGACCTGGATCTTGCGGCGCCGATTTGTCTCCCCGATTGCAGTTTGCATTGCATCTGACTCACGATCGGCATACATTATGACACGACCATTCACATTCCTCGCCGCCCGCCCGATAGTCTGGATAAGCGCCGTCGCCGAACGGAG
>JBFZEO010000066.1:0-4849 GCA_041306845.1 Spirochaetota bacterium | reverse complement strand
CATAAAGTTATCGCGCACCTTAAAATAATCCCAGCTGTTTTTTATTTTAGTTTTATTGGCTGTTTTTATTGCAGATTCAAGGAATTCAGGAGTGTAGAAAATCGCCGGTTCATTCATGTCGTTCCAGAACCCGTCTATCCCGTCAATAAAAAATTTTATGTACTTATCGCCCCACCATTTTCTTACATCTTCTCTTGTGAAGTCGGGGAAAATTGTCATTCCCGGCCAGACAGCGGTTAAGAATGGAGATTTCTTCTCATTTTCTACGTAGTATTTATTCTTTATGCACTCTTCATAGACGTCGTAGCCTTTTTCTACACGCACGCCCGGATCTATGATGGGCAGAAGACGGATCCCATCGTTTGATTTTAAGTCAGACGTAAGTTTCTTAAAATCTTTGAAATTGTTTTTATTTACAGTAAATACCTTGTAATTATCCATATAGTCGATGTCAACGTAGATCGCATCAACTGGAATATCATTCTCCCTGAAACGCTCAACGACGTTTAATATCGCTGTTTCATCCGGATAACTCCATCTGCTCTGCTGAAAACCAAATGCCCATTTGGGCGGGAGGAATGGTTTGCCGGTTAGTGTGAGGTAAGCGGCTATTATGTCATCAGGCGTTTTACCGTTTATAATGTAGAAGTCAAAGTCGTTTGATGATATTTTTATAGAATAATCGGATATTTTTGTGAATCCGAGATCGATTTCCATTAACCCCGGAAAGTCGATGAAAACTCCGTAACATCCTTTATCCGATGAAAATATCATGAACGGATGTGCTCCATATAAATTTTCGACATTTGGAGTGTGCATCGGATCATCGTTGCTGTAAACCTTATATTTTCTTCCGCGCTTGTTTATGCCGCCCATGTTTTCGCCGAGTCCGTAGACTATCTCCTCGTCTGCGAATGTGCCGGAGATTTTTGTTTCTTCTGTCGTTTTCGACATTGTGAAACTGCCGATTTTTTGTGTTTCCTCAGGTGTCTTTGTGTCGGTAGCGAGCACAACTGCTCCTGTGAGGAATGGATTGCCTGAGCGGTAAAGTGTTATCGATTCTGTAATTGTATATTTTCTTATCATAAATCGTGATCCTCTTAGAAATTTAAACGGCGGGATTGTAAATCCCGCCGATATTTTTTATTTAACAAAAAACTATTGCTGTTTTGTTTTGAATGTCCATTTTATCTCTTTGACATCTGTCGTTCCTTTAAATATAACACGCACTGTCGCAACGTAGTTGGTTGACGGCGTAAGTTTGTCAATCGGAAGGATAATTGCACCATTGATTGTTCTCTTATTGACATCGTTGTTGCTGTCTATGATATGAGTTTTTAGAATTTCTCCGGTGTCAGAGTTTGTGAGTTCAACAGTCTCGATCTTTTCGATATCCTTGTTGAAGATTATCGAAATCGGAGTGCCTGTCGGTCCTTTGAGTGTTTCCGGTAATGGAGAAGGCGATTCCATTCCGCTGAACTGGATCTCATTATCAGCTGAAAGGTTGCCTGGGAATGTGATGAACTCGTTCTGAGCGGTTAGAGTGTCGTCATAACCGATGTCAAAAACGTGAATTGTGTTGTCGTTTATCCTATATGCGCCGTACCCGATCTCTTTAATCTTAGGATCGAGGAGTCTGAGTCTGTGATAAACAGTGTTTAGCAGATAGTCGATTGCGAACTGATATTTCTCGGCCTGGCAGTACATCTCTCTGATTTTACCGCCTGTGTAACCTGCTGTTTTTGCCCGATCATCCGGAGTTGCTCCGAAAAACTCAGGTTTCCCTTGCTCCTCATCTCGTGAAAAGACGTTGTTTGTAATCATGTATTTTGCGTGGCCAAGAGCCGACTTGCTGAGGTTTTCGCTGAATGCTACAGGTTGCAATCCAGCTGAAACACGTTTCGTATTTATATATGCTATTATTTTATCATTGAGGATTTTGTCTGATTTTGCTTTTAAATCTGCCAGGTTGGTCTCATTTACTTTTAATCCGCCCTGAACAAATATCTTTAATTCTCCGTTCTTTGTTGCCTGATAGTTTTCTATCCTCGGATAAAAAGAGAGGAAACCGCCCTCTTTGAACGTGATTTCGCTTTTTTGACCGGCAGCATAAGGATCGTAGTAAATCCCTGTCGAGTTTCCGGCAGCTGCGTAAAGTTTACCCCAGGAATCTCCATTCGCAATAAACTTGTGCCCGTCAGCGTTGACTTTAGGGTACTCTTTGTCCCACATCGTCCAGTTGCCGAATGCGTAAATAACCGCTTTTTGTCCTGCTTCAAAATACAGATCAGTCACAAGTGTTCCAGATAACGGATCAAAAGTGTATGTTGAAGAGCTGTCAATAATAGTTGTTAAAAAGTCTTTTAACGGAGTGCCGCCGGTTACAGTAATTGCGAGAGAGCCGGATGCGTTCTCGATCTGGAAACTGCCGTAGTTAGGGTAGAGAAAAAGAACCCCGTCATCCTCGGCTGTAATTTCTGTCGTTTGGCCGATAAAAAATGTCTTACCGCTGCCGATCTGTCCGAGCAGAGCGCCCCAGTTTCCATACGGTTTAGCCTCTATCGGGTGTCCTTCGCCGCCGGTTTTTTTATATTTATCCCAGAGAGTCCATTCCCCTGCCGACGTGATTTTGAGAATGTCGCCCTTCTTTACATAAATCTCAGAGGATTGTTTTACATCGATAGGCATGATCTCAACTGTAGTTTGTGCAAAAAAACTGTTCGCAATGAACAATAGAAGTAATTTTATATATAAATTCTTCATTTCCTGTGTACTCCTCATATTAAGGTAATTTATAAATATTATATTATTAATTATTAAAATATGTTATAAGAATTTACATATTTTAGTCGTAAAATGATCTATTATTAATGTAAATGGAAGTTTTTTATGGAACATAGCGGTCATCTTTTTGACAGAGATAAATATAAACGGGATATTATCACAAAATTTTATGAGAAATACAACGCTGATGATGATTCTGTTGTTGATATACAGGCGCCTGTTGAGGATATAGTAGAGCCGTATCTGAATGAATTTGCCGTAGAGATAAGAGACAGAGATTTAGAAAACAGGAAGAAAAAGTACGAAGAAAGGATTGATGAGATTGAGCTTATTGAAGAGCTCGACATGGATTCCATAGACAGAGATTTAAATGAAGAGATATTTGACATTGAGATACTTACAAACATAGAGCACAATGTAATCCGTTTTTTGCAATATCTCAACCTGGAACTTTATAAAAGTGAAGATATAAAAAACTTCATTGCCGAATATATGTTAAAAGAGATTGATACAGATAAACTTAACGATGAACTTGAGGTTAGGATAAAAAGTGTCATAAAAGACATAGTGGATCATGAGTTCGATGAACTTTCTAACAAAAGAAAGGAACGGAAGAAAGATCTTGTAAACGAATCTCTAACTTATTTCAGCAATATAATTGATTCGAGGATAGAAGAGCGGCAGTCGAAAGTTTTTGATAAAATTACAAAATTTCAGAACAAAGTTTATAAAAAGTATCTGATAGACGTAATAACTGATAATGAACTTGAAGTTTTTAAAAAGAAAATGAAACTTAATTTTGAAGAATATATGTTTGTGAAGAATTTACTGCGGTCGCTTATAGAAAAGAAGGTGATCTGATGCGGAGGACAAATTGATTAAAATCAGTAAAAATATAAAAATGAGTAAACGGACTACATTTAGGATCGGCGGCAGGGCAAGATTTTTTGCCGAACCGCGCAATGTGGATGAGTTGATTGAGGTTCTTAGATATGCCGATGATAATAAATTATATAAGGTTTTTCTCGGTGGAGGTTCCAATGTCCTTTTCCCCGATTATGATATGGACTGCATAGTTATAAGTTCGGGAAAACTTGATGATGTTTCTTACAGCAATGGAATACTTACCGCCGGTGCCGGAGTTTCAATCAAAACTCTCAATAAATATTGCATCGCTCATGGTCTCTCCGGTCTCGAGTTCAGCTGCGGTCTGCCCGGGAGTACCGGCGGTGCGGTTTATATGAATGCGAGATGTTACGGTAGAGAGTTCGGCGATGTTGTTGTGAATGTTTATGCTCTCGATGCGGATCTTAAGCGGATTACCTATAATCACAGCATGATAAACTATTCCTATAAACGATCTGCGTTCATGGATGATGATAACATCTTTATATATAAGATCGATTTTGCTGTGACAGAGTCTGATCGTATGAATGTGAAAACGCTGAGTTATAAGAATTTTTATGATAGAAGAGACAA
Organism: Spirochaetota bacterium; assembly: GCA_041306845.1. GTDB lineage: Bacteria > Spirochaetota > GWE2-31-10 > GWE2-31-10 > GWE2-31-10 > JBFZEO01. Next base: position 586 of record JBFZEO010000066.1, on the reverse strand, counting down.
GGGGCAGTATAAATATCCGTCGGCCGGTTGCGCTTTTAAGAATGATTATTCGGTTGGAATCCCCTCAGGCAAGCTCATCGATGATGCTGGGCTTAAAGGTTTGACTCTTGGCGGTGCGGCAGTCTATGAAAAACACGCTAATTTTGTGATAAACAAGTCGCATGCCACATCGGCGGATGTGCAGACACTCATCGAAAATGTTATAAGCAAAGTTCATTCTGACAAAGGGATAACTCTTGAAAAAGAGATTAAGATTTTAAATTGCGTGCCTAAAGCTGATTTATAAAAAACAGATGTTTCAATCTTTAAATATTTATCCTATGGTAAAAATTTACAATTTACTAAAAGCAGCTTTTTAGAGTTCCCGGGAATTAAGTTTTGATGATGTTCAACCAGTTTTATTCCACCCACTGTTCGGTGTCCGGTTTGAGGACTATCTGACCGTCGGCTTCCAGTTTCAGCAGTGTCTTGATAAAGTCCCGCCTTTTTTCGTCGACATCGCTCTTTTTGACCTTGCCGAGGATCTCCATCTCATTCTCGATAAGCTCGCGGCGCCTCTGCGATACGCATGTGAAGAAAATTGTTT
>JBFZEO010000065.1:0-2694 GCA_041306845.1 Spirochaetota bacterium | reverse complement strand
CGGAAGATTACTATATCAACTTTAAAATGGGTGAGTTGTTTGAGAAAAAGAACGGTAAAAATCAGGCTATAAATTATTATACTAAATGTCTCCAATTAAAGAAAAATTACACTCCCGCTCTGTTGAATGTAGGAATTCTCCTTTACGAAGCAAAGAAATACTCTGATTCTTTAAGTTATCTTTTGTCACTTATTAAGATTGAACCTGAAAATTACAAGGCTTTTTTCTACATAGGAATGATATATAAGAATCAGAGCGATTTTAAAAATTCTCTTGCAGCCTTTGAAAAGGCCCAAAAGGACAAAACACTTAAAGTTAGGACTTTAGGCGAGCGTGGAATGGTGTATATCGTTATGAATAAGTATGAGGATGCCTGTATTGAACTTGAAAGGGCTATTAAAAATGTTGATAGTAATGAATCGGTATCTCTAGTACTTAATATAAGGTATATTCTAGCTTCATGTTATGAATCGTTAAGAAATATCACAGAGGCAGTCAAGCAATGGGAGGCTATATATTCTGTAAAGTCAGATTTTAAGAATGTTGGGGAAAAACTTGCTAATTATCAGGATCTCCGCATGGATGATAAAATGAAAGATTATATGACTGCCACCAACGAGGATTTCGCTGAGATCTGTGTTAATATCGCCGGATATCTAAAATTTAGTGTTGATGATAAAAAAATAATTTCTAATGACTGTATTGAGATGATCATAAATGAGGCTGCCGGGAATTGGCGTAACTTAAAGAAAAAACCTAAATTGATGCGTGTCTACAGGAAATCAGAACCTATTGATGAACGCATACTAAGAGAAGTTACCGAGATTATGAAAAAGAATGAGTATTTCAAAGGGATTATTATAACAGCGTCTTCATTCAGCAATCAATCTGTTGTATTTGCTCAGGAGAGACCAATGCAATTAATTGACAAAAATGAGTTGCAAAATATTCTAAAAAATATTAATTTCTAAAAACAATAAAATTGGGCGGTGATTTTACCTTGAATGTATTTTTTAAAATATTCTCTAATCAGTATCTTGCCAGTGCTATCACGAGCTGGTTTTTTGCGCAGTTTCTTAAAATACTAATTGAGATCGCAAAGAAGGATAAGATTAATAAAAAAGATTTTCTTACAAGGGCTTTTTTTGGTACAGGCGGGATGCCCTCAAGTCATTCGGCGACTGTTACAGCACTCTCTGTCGGTATCGGATTAAACCATGGATTTGATTCTGCTTTATTTGCATTCTCTTTTATATTTGTTTTTATTGTTATAAGAGATGCTACAGGTGTCAGGCTCTCTGCCGGTAAACAGGCACAGGCAATAAATAATATAATAAACACAGCCTATAAAAATCATGATGAGGTAAAAGTCCCCAAACTTAAAGAGGTTAAAGGTCATACACCGCTTGAATGTTTTGTCGGTGTTATTATCGGTCTTATCGTCTCTTTGGGTATTTTTCTTATAAAATAACGGGGCTACTCTTATGAATATCGTTGTAAAACTCAGTTCCAATCTTATAAATCCTGATAATAGTATCGATGTTATCGATCGGATAGCCGCTGATATTGTAAAACTTAAGGCGAATGGTAATAATGTAATAATAGTTACTTCCGGAGCAGTCATGTACGGTATGAAAACGCTCGGATATAAAAGTAGACCTGATAGTATGCCCTTATTGCAGTCATGCGCATCTATAGGGCAGATCCATTTACTTGGAAGATATCAAAGTACATTCCAGAAATACGGACTCATACCGGCCGAAATTTTACTTTCTGCTGATGACTTTAAAGTGAGAAGCCGTTATCTTAATCTCCGTAACACAATGAAGAATTTGGTGAATCTCGGGGTAATTCCTGTTATAAATGAGAACGATTCTGTTAACACAAGTGAATTAAAATTTGGTGATAATGATAATCTTTCATCGCTTATAACGCTAATGATTGATTTTGATATGCTCTTACTGCTTACCGATGTTGACGGGGTTTATGATAAAGATCCCAAACATAATAAAGATGCCAATCTACTCAAGCAAATAAAAATTTCGGACATTTCAATTATGGATGGTATATCCGACAGCGGTTCTACATTTACAGTTGGCGGAATGAAAAAAAAACTCGAAGCATCGTTTAGAGCTGTTCAGGCAGGTATTACAGTTTTTATCGGGAATGGATTTAAAGTGAGATTGACAAATGTTGTTGAAGATAATGAGAACGGATCATATTTAGTTCCTGACGGCAGAAAGGTTTCTGCCCGTAAGAAATGGATAGCATTTGCCCCATCCGGTAAATCGTCGATAATAGTTGATGAAGGTGCGTGCACAGCATTGCTAAAAAAAGAGTCATCTTTACTTGCCAGCGGTATAATGTCAGTAGAGGGAAACTTTATGCGTGGAACCCTTGTTTCGATATACTGCGATGGGGAAAAAATTGCCCAAGGGTTATCAAATTATTCTTCTGACGAGCTTGATTTGATAAAAGGTAAAAAATCTAAAGATATTAAGGCTATTTTGTCCTCTGTTTTTTATGAAGAGGTTATTCATAAAAATAATCTTATAATTTTAAAATAATTTTGCGGAACAATAGAAAAATATGTAGAATTTCTTAATAAAGATTTATTATATTAAATAACTATTGTTTTTATGGTTAAATTTGTTTATTATTACCCTGAGAAGCCTCATATTTTGGGATCAGGAT
>JBFZEO010000063.1:0-2500 GCA_041306845.1 Spirochaetota bacterium | reverse complement strand
CTCCTTATTCTATTAATTAAATGAAAAAACTTGCATTTTCGATTACAGCGGATGACCAAAAACTTTTGTAATTTTTTTTGCCTATGGTAAAAAATTACAATTAGCATCTCAGATGTGAAAGATTTGTATCTGTCAATTCTGTATAATTTATACACTTGACTTTTTTTGTGATAAAAGTTAAAGGTACTCACCTGGAAACGACACACGTTGTGCACTGCATGTAAATCTGATCACGGAACGAAGGGACAGCTGTAACTGTTATTTATAATAACTTTTTTGCAGTAATTCAAAGAAACCGAGGAGTGCATTGTGCCAACAACAAGAATTCAAAAATTATTTTTCATGTCATTAACCGTATTATTATCTGTTTTTTCATTCGTTATTTATAATGTTGCGAGAAATATGAATGGGATGTCAAATGAGGTCTTTCTGATAGCCTTAAACGAAGTTCCGATCAAATTTATTTTTGCCTTTATAATTCAGGTTCTATTTGCAAATAAACTTGCTATGAAATGGGCTTTCAAAATCGTCGATCCGCATAAGGACAGGCATATAGTTGTTGTCCTCGCTATAACCTGCATGACGATTTGTATTATGTGTCCCTCTATGAGTTTTATTGCAACTATTATGCATAATGGAGTTAATGTTGAATTATTTTCAAATTGGCTCCAGAACATATTTTATAATTTTCCGTTCGCATTTTTCATTGAAATTTTTGTTATAGGACCGTTCGTCAGATTTGTTTTTAAGAATGTTTTCAGGAAAAGTATGGGTAATATTAAAGCTGCTGATGGTGCTGAAGCCTGAGATTCATTCCTCGTATAGAAAATGAAACTGATTAACCGGCATGGTAATCTGGTTGTTTCAAAAGTCAATTTTTGAGACAACCTCAGCATGCCGGTACTTAATTCCCATTCAAAAAAATCTAAACTTTTTGTTGTAGCACTTCCAGTTTGCTTATGAAGGAATGGAATTCCTTGTTTACCTTGCCGGATATCGAGTCAAATTCGAGAGCAGTTTCGTTAAATTTTCTTATAAAACCGTCTATTGTTGCCCGTTCTGCTTTAAAATTATCGATATACCTGTTGATTGTGTAATCCATAATATCGAGTGATTTTTTTGTGCCGAAATACTGGATAACCCATTTGTTAATGAGATCTTTTCCGGTCAGATCGGTACGCAGGCTTTCGTTAGCAGAATGTGCTATCTCATTTATCATCTCAAGCAGTTTTGCCGGAATCTCTATGTCAACTTTAACTATATCATTTTTTTCGTTCATAAAATAAAAAATCCTCCATTCACCCGGAGGAACTTATAGCAAAATATGAAATAATTGTATATATTTAAAAGACAGACTTATGTAAAATATTAAGGAGGATTAATTATGAGCAATTTATTTAAGGATCTTGCCGTGCTATTATTTACAGCCGGAGAGGAGATTGAGAAAAAGGCGGATGAATTCAAAAACACCCGTGAGGAACGTTACAAAGAATTTGAGGAAAAGACAAAAGAGAAAGTTGATCAGATGAAGACTAAGTTTGAGGAAGAGATAAATAAAGCACGTGACAAAATGGGGAATCTAAAAGATAATATCGGATTTGCCACAAAATCAGAGGTAAATGAGATCAATAAAAAAATTGATGAGTTGAATGAAAAATTGGATAAACTTCTATCAAGGTAGTTTGAATATCAGGTCGGGGAGTGTATGTCGGATAAAAAACTTAATTATAAAAAACGGCTCATCGGTGTTCTTAGTGTTTTTTTGAAAATATTCCTTGCATTCCGCAAAGAGATGAAATTCTTGCGTAGATATGGATATGCTCAGGCTCAGAAAAGAATGGAGCAGATCCATTACAAGAGGGCGAAGGAGCTTTATGAACTTGCCGTTGAGCTTGGCGGAGTTATGATTAAGCTGTGTCAATATCTCAGTACGAGACGTGACATATTTCCGGAACCGTACATTAAGATACTCTCTCCGCTGCAGGATAGTGTTCCTCCTGTAGATTTTAAGGTTATTGCCGGCAGGTTGAATGAGGAGCTCGGAGATTATTCTAAAATTTTCCGGGAGATTGATGATAAGCCTCTGGCATCTGCGTCTCTCGGTCAGGTTCATAAGGGGAGACTTTTTAACGGTGACATTGTTGTAGTCAAGGTTTTAAAACCAGATGCGGAGAAAACAGTAGATCTTGACTTCGCGATATTGTTTCAAGTTTTTAAACTGTTTTCAAATTTTAAATCTCTTCGGGAGAGATTTGATTTTCTTACTGTATTTGATGAATTTGTAAGAGTTACAGGAGATGAACTTAACTTTAAAAGAGAGGTTTATGTTTCTAAATTTCTCAGGAGTAAACTATCCAAATTCAGTTATCTCAAAATTCCTTATGTTTATGAGGAGTTTTCTACTTCAAAAGTGATTGTGATGGAGTTTTGCGAAGGAACTAAAATTACCGATGTAGATAATTTCAATTCGATGGGTAACTATACTATCGTAATGGCGAGG
>JBFZEO010000062.1:0-3932 GCA_041306845.1 Spirochaetota bacterium | reverse complement strand
TGTTGAGCTTTGTCTGACCGGTGGGTACCTTGTGATAACTGCTGCTCGATACATGATTGCCGACAACGTAGAGGAGGGGTTTGTTGAGTTCACTCATGACAAAGTCGAGATATTCAACGGTAACATCGCCGCAGCTTATGATTATATCAACATCGTTCATTCTGTATTTCATTTTTTCTGAATATATTAGAGGATCTATCCAGTCAGAGATACCTAAAATTGTCATCGAATCCCCTATATTTCATCATTTATTTGCCGTGACAGCCTGCTGAATTTATATTTTTTGGCACATTCATCACTACATACTATCTGTTCAGAACTATCATTAGGATCTATCTTTTCATAATAGTTTCCGCAAACTGAACATCTTACAAAAAGTTTGTTACAGCCTGGAGAACAGTATAATGAATTTTTATTTGAATCGTTAACCTCAAAGAATTTGCCGCAACTGCTACATTGTTTGTATTTTGTCATAACACGCCTTATTTTCCGATAGCGAACAGGAACTTCATTCTGTCACTTATCATCAAAATAACATATTTTTGCGGACTTTTCAACATTACATATAAAACAAATAGAAAATCCCCGTAAAAATACGAGGATTTTAAATTATAATGGCGTACTTAATCACATCATGAGAAACCTCATGCAAAAATTCTAAAGAAAAAAGTATTTCTGCAAGAGGCTCTATAAAATAAGATTTTTCATCTTATTACTTAGATTATGTCCCGCTTTTTTTATCTTTTTTTTCTTTTTTATCTTTGCGTTTTTCCAGTAAAGTTTTTAAAGGCTTTTTCTTTGGATCATTTTTTTCAATTTTTTGCTCACCCATACAAGACCTCCATTTAATTTTAGTATAGCAGTATTATTCAAAAATGCAAATACAATGAGAGGTAAAAAGATTGTTTCTGTCAATAACCCATATGGGTTGCATCAGTAGAATTTATATTGATACTCCGCAGTAGCTTTTATAAAATAGTTTTGATGACCGCTCTCCTTATGAACTTGAATGTCATAATAATTCTCTTCTGTTTTCAGATTTTGATAATTATAGACAGTTAATTTCTTCTTTAAAATTTCACCGGAAGCAGAAAAGGTTTCAGATTTAATCATATTCCCATTTTCGTCGTAAGAGAGTATATCTTTTGAGATTAAAATCTCATTATCGAAATAATTAATCTCTTTGGGCCGGTTGTTTTCGTATGTTATAGTTTTTTTTGTTGCTTCTCCGATTTCATTTGAGCAGTTATCGTTATTATCTTCAATAAGATTTCCATTCTCATCAAAAAGCTGTGTGGCAATAAGTATGCCCTGCCGTTTTTTTGTGTCAAAGAATGTGTCTATTTTCCTGTAATTATCAGAATAAACATATCTTAAGTACCTGGAAATGTTTTTTTGAGATGAATACTTATCGATCTGTATAATCCGGTTATTTTCATCATAGATATAAATATCTTTATTTATAAACATTTTATCTCCGTCATAAGTCTGAACCGATGCAAGATTTATTTTGCTGTCATAAAGATAATCACATTGTTTGTATAGTTTATTTTCAGAATCATAATAAAGTTTCTTTATCAAAAAACCATCCTCGTTATATTGTCTGATGATTTTATATTCAAAATATTTTTTATATCTACCATCAAAGGTAAATTTCATTTCAGCAATCTCTTTTATTTTCTCTTCACTCCATTTTACTCTTAAGTCCTCTTTTGGTGTTTGGGAATGGATGATTGAGCATACTAATAGCAAAGTTAATATCCAAATGTTTTTTATCATGAGAATCTCTTCCTTTTGATTTTGATAATAATGGGGCTTATGCAAAGAATCTATAGAAAAAAGTATTTTTGCATGAGGCTCCAATCTTTATAAATAAAAATAATGGCAATGTCTATCCAATAATGATTTAAATAGTACAAACGTACACCCATCTTGTTCTATTGCGGTCTGTCAAACAATTGTATATGTTGATTTATAAATGCATGTAATTTAAGGAGAGTTGTCAATGGACAAAATTAGAGCAAGCGGCATATTACTTCATCCCACATCTCTGCCCGGTAAATACGGCATTGGGCAGTTAGGTGGTGAGTGCAGGGAGTTTATTGATTTTCTTGGAGAAACCGGACAGAAGTTGTGGCAGATATTGCCTCTTAATCCAACCGGCTACACAAATTGTCCCTATTCATCGATATCGGCATTTGCCGGTAATCCGTATCTTATCAGCTATGATGAGTTAATATCCGACAAACTGCTTACTTCCGATGATCTGCCGGAATGTACCGGATTTTCAGATGATCGAGTTGACTTCGGTAAGGTGTATGAAACTGTTTTTTCAGTATTAAAAAAGGCATTTTATAATTTCCTTGATAGAAAAGATAAAATTGAGGATTATAATAAATTTTGTCAGGACGAACATTACTGGCTCGATGATTATGCCCTGTTTTCGGCAATCAAAGATTCCATGGGGGGAAATCCATGGTTTGAGTGGCCGGAAAATGTTAGAATACGTGAGAAAGATACCATTCTCACACTGCGCAAAACTTTGAAGGATGATATAGAATTTCATAAGTTTATCCAGTATATATTTTTCCGTCAGTGGATGAAGATTAAAGAGTATGCAAATCTTAAGGGGGTAAAAATTATATCCGACATACCGCTCTACATTGCTCATGACAGTGCAGATGTCTGGGCTCATCCGGAAATATTTCAGATGGATGTCTCGTTATCTCCGTCAGCGCAAGCCGGAGTTCCGCCCGATTACTTCAGTTCAACCGGTCAACTTTGGGGTAATCCGGTTTATAACTGGGATGAGCTGAAAAGAAGCGGATATGAATGGTGGATAGAGCGGATAAAAATAAATAAAGAAATATCTGATATTCTCAGATTTGACCATTTTAGGGGATTTTCCGAGTTCTGGGCTGTGCCCTGGGATCATGAAACTGCGGTTTATGGTGAATGGAAAAAAGCGTTTGGTGATGAGTTGTTTAACGCTGTTAGAAAAGAATTTGGCGATGTTACAATGATAGCCGAAGATCTCGGGATAATTACCGATGATGTAAAGGAGTTACGGGATAAATACGGTTTTGTCGGGATGAAGATCCTCCAGTTCGGATTTGACTCTGGGGAGGATAATGAGTTCTTGCCGCACACGTACCATTCTCACTCAATAGTCTATACAGGTTCTCTTGATAATGATACTGTAAAAGGATGGCACGACAAAGCCTCTCAGGATGACCGAAACTTTTTTGATGATTATGTTGTCCGGGAGTATGGCGCTCCTTCTTGGGATCTTATCAGGAGTGCGTGGTCAAGCGTCTCTTGTTTTGCCATGACAACTATGCAGGATATTCTTGAGAATGGGAATAGTGCGAGGATGAACACGCCGGGAACAACATTCGGCAACTGGGAGTGGCGCTATAAAAATACTGAAATTACCGCCGATTATAAAAACAGACTACGAAAAATTACAGAAACATATAAAAGGATATGATAAAATGGGTAAGATAGTTCAGAAACTTGAATTGCTGGGATTTTCGAAAACAGAGGCAAAAGTTTACATTACATTGCTCAAGCATTCTAAGCTGAACGGATATCAGATCTCAAAAATCCTGAATTTGTCCCGTTCATCTATCTATCTTGCCTTGGATAATTTGTGCAGGAAGAATTTTATCTATCTCATATCCGGTGAACTGAATGAATATTATGCGGAAAAACCGGAGATTATCATAGAACGGGTGCGTAACCATTTTATAGAAAATGCGGAATCTTTAAAACAGGAGCTTGACGAATTTAGCGCAGATGAACCCGAGGAGAATTTTTTCAACATACAGGGGGAGGAAAACCTTATAGAAAAAGTGCGTGAGATACTCGTGCGGGCGGAAGACGAGATTCTCCTGAATACAACTCTTGATCCTTTCGTTTTTGAGAAGGAA
>JBFZEO010000060.1:0-5929 GCA_041306845.1 Spirochaetota bacterium | reverse complement strand
GCAACTGTTAAGAATAGTGAAAGACTTTCCGGTATCTTTGCCGGTACTATAACGTGGGATCAGGTGAGCGGATCTATAACAAAAACGTCGGAAGAACTCACAAAATATTTTGGAAATAAATCAAAGTTTTTTATGATTACATCATCGGGAGCCTATGTTTATCATTGGGTAGAATCAAAGAACATCCACATAGAGGAGCGAGACGGCAAAAAAATCGAGGTCGTTTCTAATATCAAGGATGAAGAAAATCCGGAGATGAAAAAACTTGGTGAACTGGTGCTTGCAAATAAATCGGGCAACACGATGATTTTTATGGATGGGACTAAATATCTTGTTACATTCTCTAAAGTGGAGATTTCCGGATTTTCTATTGCAATTCTTATGCCTTATCGGGATGCAATGTCGGAGGTTTACAGTTTGTCTGTTTTTTATGGAATAGTTGCCGGTGTTACAGTACTGATAATTATTGTTTTTGCACTGATATTGTCCTGGGGCATAAGTAAACCTATAGTACAGACAACAAACATTCTAAAGGAAATCTCGGAAGGCGATGGCGATCTTACACGAGAACTCAATGTCAACTCAAAAGATGAAATAGGTAATCTCTCATCTTATTTTAACAGTTTCTTGCGGAAATTGAGCGGTATCATCGGCAACATAAAGTTAGTTGCAGAAAAATCCGGCAATATGGGGATGACTCTTGCTGCGAATGCTGAGGAAGTTTCGGCAACAACGGGGGAAATTTCATCTAATATAAACTCTATGCGTGTCCATATAAAAAAGCTCGATACAGAGTTAAAGAGTGCCGAAGATGCTACGAGTGATATCGATCATGCGATAACACAACTTTCGGCAGATATAGACGCAGAAGTTAAGATGGTTGCCGGATCTATTGATGTTATAGATGGAATGATAGATTCTCTCGGGGAGATCTCCATTCTCGCAAAAGAAAAACGTGCAGATATAACTAATCTCGTAAATATGGTAGTTGACGGGGAAACGGAGTTGTCAGGGACTTCGGAAGCTATCGCTGAGATATCTCGAAGCGGGGATAAGATAGTGGGAATGATAGATGTTATCAATAAAGTTGCAGATCAGACAAACTTGCTTGCGATGAATGCGGCTATCGAGGCAGCACATGCTGGCGATGCCGGACGCGGATTTGCTGTTGTGGCTGCTGAGATAAGAAAGCTGGCAGAAACAACCGGAGTTAACGCAAAAAGCATTTCACAAAACCTCTCTGAGACAATCGAAAAGATAAAAACAGCATCAGAAAGAACCGCTCAGACAACAAAAACCGTAAATAAGATACTTGAAGGCATCAATCATACCGGCGCAAGTATGAACGATATAATTTCAAGGATCAGCAGCATTTCTGATAATTCAAGATTGATTACGGATTCCTTGAAATCTTTGTCTGACATTTTGGAAAAAGTGGAGTCAAGTTCGTCATCCATGAAGTCAAGGTCGTCAATGATTAATGATGTAATTACAAATATTGTTCAATTGTCTAATGAAAATTTGCTTGCTATAGATGAAATAACTTATGGAGTTACAGAAACAAGTAAGGCAATCGTGTCTATCTCGGATTTGAGTATCGATAACTCTCAGAATGTAGATATATTAAATTCCGAGGTTTCTAAATTTAAAATAAAGAAATGACATTTTAATGTTTGTATAAATATTGTAAATATTAAAATATTTTAATGAAATAAAAATAATAAACTGCTATATTGCTCACAGGTTACTAGGAGGAATATTAGTATGAAGAAATTAGTTAAAATCGTTGCTGTAGTTGCAGCTGTATTATCTCTTACATTGGCTGCTGTTTCTTGTAAAAAAGAAGTGGCTCCTGCTACAACTGACGTTGTTGCTCCAGCTGCTGATGCAACTGCTGACGCTACTGCTGATGCTACTGTTGACGCTGCTAAATAATTATTATTTGGTAAGTGAAAAGGGATGCTTAATTGCATCTCTTTTTTTTTGCTTTTTTGTAATCGATTTTGTTAATTATTGCATTTAATATAATTGATAACTAATTGATACTGGAGGCAAAATAGATGTTAGCTCAGACTCTCACATTCTCACGAGTCGGGATGAATAGTTTCCCGCTCATCGTCGAGGTAGATGTAAAACCAGGATTACCTTTCATTGCCATCTCCGGCATGGCATCGCAAGAAGTTAGAGAATCAAGAGAACGCTTGAGACCGGCCATAACTAATTGCGGATTTACGTTTCCTCAAAAAAAAATTATTATTAATTTTTCCCCTGCTGATTCCATAAAAACTGGAACTCATTATGATCTTGCCATAGCTGTTGCCATTCTCAAGAGCAGTAAACTTGTAGAGATCCCGGATGATGCGGTTTTTTTTGGGGAATTATCGTTAAGCGGAGAGATCCGCTGGGTCAGGGGGATACTTCCCATGGTAATGGAGGCGGCGAGGTCGGGAGAGGGTGATATTGTTGTTCCTTATGAGAATATTAAAGAACTTGAAATATTAAATAACCCCAGAATTAAACCTTTAAAAACTCTTCTTGATATCCAGAGAGTTACTGAAGCGGGGTTTGCGATTGATAAAACTGTTGCGCAGTCATCGGTGATTGACGGCGGATCGGATAACTTTAGCGATATCTCCGGACAGGAAGAACTCGTAGACAGCTTTGTGACAGCTGCCGCCGGGCATCATCACATGTTAATCGTCGGCCCTCCCGGTTCCGGTAAGACAATGTGTGCTTCCAGAATGCCGTCTATCATGAGTTCTCTTTTGCCAGATGAACTACTTGAGTTAAATATGATATATTCGATTGCATCGGATTTTAATGACAGGATACACCTTAACTCCCGTCCGTTTAGAGCACCTCACAACAGTTCATCGACAAGAGCACTCATCGGCGGCGGGGTAAAACTTTTGCCGGGCGAGGTCTCATTGGCACACAGAGGCGTTCTTTTTCTTGATGAGTTTTTAGAGTTTCGTAATGATGCATTGCAGGCGCTTAGAACTGTTATCGAAAAAAAGGAGGTTTACATCTCTCTGCGAAATGGATCGGCGAGATATCCGGCAGATTTTATTCTCATAGCAGCAACCAATCCCTGCGAGTGCGGATTTTATGATACCGAAAAAAACAGCTGCATCTGTACTCTCACTAATGTAAAGAAGTACCGCAAGAAACTAAAAAATCCCCTCACAGACAGGATAGACATTCAGGTAAAAGTCAAGCGTCTTCCATACAGAAATATATATAACGGGCAGAATGTTACGGATTCTGAGAAAATGAAAGAGGCAATTAATTTAACAAGGGAGATTTGTAATTTTCGTTATAAAGAAGAACCTTTTAAAAACAATTCCGAAATTCCTCCGGATAAAATAAATTATTATTGTAAACTTGATTTTAGATCAGAACAGGTTCTTGAGAAATTTATTGAAGACAATCTCATTACCGCAAGGGGCGGCCATAAGATTTTAAGAATAGCAAGGACGATAGCTGATATTGATAAAAGTCAAGAGATAACAGTTTCACATTTGATAAGAGCAATAAATTTTAGATTTCTTGATACTGAGATTTATTGATTGTTTACATTTTTAAAGAAGCTCAAAGTTTATGAGCCTGTAGATATAGATTCATCTTGTTTATTGTTTCGTCGTCCAGAATATGCTCTATCCTACAGGCATCTTTTTCGGCAATCTCCTCATCAACACCAAGGATGTTTATCAGGAAGGACTTCAACATTTCATGTTTTTTCACTATCTGGAGTGCAGTTTCTTGACCAATTTTAGTAAGTTGAATGTATCCGTATCTCTCTTGAACAATTAGGTCTCTTTTTGAGAGTTCTTTTAAAGCATTAATTACAGATGGCTTTTTTACCTGCATTGCCTCAGATATGTCCTTTACTCTGGCAACACCTGTACTGCGGGTTAGATGATAGATTGATTCTAAATAGTCTTCCTGGCTCTCTGTCATTGTTCACTCTTCATAAAAATAGATTACAGTTCAGACTATCAGTTAAATTTATGAGAGTCAATAATTTTATTAATAAATAATCAATGAGTGGGGTTCATCATATAATATTTTATGGATTTTAAACTGCTGTCATAAAGAATAAATGATGATTGGCTATTTTGAGCTCTTGACAACCCTATCGAACCGGGACATATCGCATAATGAGAATCGTTATCAAGAATTATTTCCGGATTGACAGCAAGCGAGGCAACCTCATTTTCGTTATCCATACAGAAAATTTTTGGAGAATGGATATGCCCGAAGAAAAGAATTTTAATATTTATATTCTTTAGATAAGTAAACGCCGCCTCTGCGTCAGTTTGGGTTGCCATATATCCTTTATCGCTATCGGGTGAAGCATGGCAAATGGCAAAATTATTGTCAATTATAAGTGTTCCCCGTTTAACAGTCCCAAGATAGGTTAATATCTCAGGTTTACTATGTACTATGAGATGTTTATCACAGTTGCCAAGCACACCGGTAAACGATTTTAACGTTACAATATCTTTTAGGATTCCGATAGAGACCTCTTCGTAACCAGCAATGTCGCCGAGAAATACCGCTTTGTCATAATCTATCTTTCCAATCAATTTTTTAAACACTTTATACGATTTTTCTACGGAATGAATATCAGAGAATATTAAATATTTCATTTTTCTTATTTCCTGCCGAACCGAAGTCTAAATTATTATTAATAAAAAATAAACAGTTTTTAAGATTTTTTTAAGAAAATAAGTTGTCGCAAATCAAAAATAATATTAAACTGTTTGACAACGCTGGTTAACACTTCTGGACAAGGAACCCATTCACCGGAAGATAGCGTGCTTTGTGATAAGAAAATGGAGTGAAGATGGCTGAGAAATTTACGATTAATGACAGCGAACTTGATATCGAATATAAAAAAGAGAAGGATTTGATTGTAAAAGGAGTTTCAAAATCAAAAGATACACCAACATTTCACGTCTGTTATCCAAAAGATGTTAAAAATCTTGTTTTTTCCATGCATTTTGCAGCGAAAAAAACTTCCGCTGAGAATGAAATATTTTTTTATATGAGATATCGAGATAAAGATACACATTGTTGTTTTTCTTTGAGATCCGGTAAGGAGATTCGATTTTACATAAAGAGTGCCGGAAAATACACTATTGATACAACATATATCCCGATAACTTCCGATAGTCTTCTCAATGAAAAATTCGATTTTATCGTTTCTGCGTTTGAAGATACATTTACAGTTCTCATAGACCGAACAATTGTTATAAATCTCGATCACATGCCGGAGGATTCCGGCAAGTTTGGAATGGATTTTGTTTCCCTGAATGATGACGATTTTAATCTTTATCTGGAGGATTTTAGTTTATCTGACGAAATTTTAAATTTTGAACCGATTCTTGACATTCCCAAGAACCCGGACGCTTACTTTATGATAGCAAATATCTTTTATGAACAAAATAATTATGATCTTGCGATCTACTACTACCGGCGCGGACTCCACTACGGACGGGGCGACTGCAAGGTTTTTAATAGAATGGGAAACCTACTCTACATTTTTGAGGAATATGAGAGTGCCGAGAAATATTATCGGGCGGCAGGCAAGGAAGATCCTGTGAATGTTGAGTATAAGATCAATCTTTGCCGCTCTCTGATAAAACAGAACAAATCAGATGAATTTAGAATCATGATTGATGATTTTGCAGCTGATGGAATTGTTGATAAAGAACTCTTTATAGATTACGCCGGTTATCTTATCGATAACAAGAAATATGAGACTGCACTCGAATATCTTGGTAAGATCGAATCTGAATGCAAGGAGAGTCCCGATTTTGAGTCAAAGATGGGAAGGTGTCTGACTGAGATGGGAGATCTTGTCCGTGGACAGAAATATCTTCTTGAAGCATCGAGACTTTATTATGACAAGAACCCTGCAGAT
>JBFZEO010000058.1:0-10703 GCA_041306845.1 Spirochaetota bacterium | reverse complement strand
ATGCCGGTTTGTTTGAGGAGGATTGCTCCGGTATAATTGAGGTTGCGCAAGTTCCGACAGCATGTACATATGTCAGCAATTCAAAGAGGTAGTTTATTTATTCACAAAGCGGATTTTCTTTGTGTAAAGTCTCTCTTTTTACCTGAGTGTTTGTGTATTGAGAAATTCTTCGATATAACATATATTTGATAGGTAGAAATAAATATATGGAGGTTGTTAGAAAGACTCAATTAAGAATTAAGGAAATATTTACCAAATGAAAGGTAAAATGTGCTATAAGTATTTTTATGGGTACATCTAACATTTTTAAGGAGTTTTTTTATGAATAACGCAGTTACCGGTATTATACTCATGATTATTGGGGGCGCAGATATATATTTTGCGGTCAAGAGATTAAATTCTTTTGCAGGTAAATTCCTGGCAGCTTTCAATAAAGTTGACGAGATAACTCTTGTGCTTCTTGTAAGCGGAGTGATTGTTGTTCTGGTTGGAATGGTAAAGTTGTTTGACAGAAGAAGGTGAGTATAATCTGCACACTTATTAAGTCTTTGTAACTTATTTGCCCGGAGGAATATATCGGGCTGTATTATAAGTGTGAGTTGACTGCGGCATAGATATTGCTGTTCTGTAATCCGGGAAAATAAAATATGAATAAATCTTACAAAAGATCTTTGGATCTGTTTTATCCGGCGATGATTGGGACTTCACTGATAATCATAGCACTTATATTTATTGCCGCATTTACTCAAATTCACAACAACAGCCTGCTCACCGGCTATATCGCAGAGAAGACACTCGGTAATATCCTCGGGTCTGTCAATCGGGGAGATAATGATAAACTTTTTAATAATTTATCGGATGTTATCTCTTTCGGCATATATAATGAGGACTGCGTTGGGATAATAACTTACGGCAAGGCACCTCCGTTCATAGAAAGACCCGAACCTGAACAGGAGAGGCTCTACGATTACGAGATGTTTAACGATTACATCCGCATACTCCGCACCATGATGCCGCCGCCCATGATGAGACGGCAGTTTAGGAACGGCGGGCGCGAAATGAAACCCATGATGCAAAAACCGGAGCGCTACATTCTCCTCGAAATCAAGAAATCAAAACTGATACCTAACAACAATATCTATATCGTAACCATGATAGTTTTACCGGCGGCAGTCATCCTGCTGACCGGATTAATCATTGGTCTTTACCGTAAAAACAAACAGATAGCTTTAAAATACAAAAAGCAGGAGGAACTTGCACGACTCGGTGAAGTATCAAGAACTCTTTCCCATGAGATCAAAAACCCTCTCGGCATCATAAAACTACAGACTAATCTAATCAAAAAACTCTACCTTAAAGATGAGTATTACGAACTCTCTGTGATTGATAATGAAGTTGAGCGGATCCGGCTGATTACCGAGCGGATCGGGGATTTTGTGAGAGATCCGGTCGGGACTCGTGAGAATGTTGATATATCCGGGGCGATTGACACATTCTCCAGAAGCATAAACATTCCCCTGAAAATAAAAGACCATCGCAGCTCAACCAACTTTATCAGCATCGACAGGCAGCGGCTGAGATCGATACTTGAAAATGTAATTTTTAATGCATATGAGAGCAATGTCGAATCCGGGGCTCCGCCGGATGTGTTAATCGAGATTACCGATGATAAAAATTATGTTACGATTGAGGTTAAAGATAGCGGAAGCGGTTTTAAAGATCTGTCTGACAGGGTTTTTGATCCGTATTACACGACTAAAACTAAAGGTTCCGGGATCGGCCTGGCAATCGTAAAACGTTTTGTAACTGCCGTCAACGGCAAGATTTATATCAGTAATAACGATGTCGGAGCATCTGTACGGATATCGTTTGAAAGGAGTGCCGGATAATGCATGTTCTCATAACCGATGACGAGTCCAACATCAGATCGTCTATTGCAAAACTGTTGAAGCTCGAGGGGATAACATCCCGGGAAGCCGCTGACGGTAGAGAGGCCGCCGATCTTCTGCGGGAGGAGTTCTTTGATGCGGCAATCGTCGATCTCAAGATGCCGGTCATGGGTGGAATGGAACTCCTCGAGTGGATTAACAGCTCCGGGCCGGACATCCCAGTCATAATAATATCGGCATTCGGAGAGATAAAGGACGCAGTTAATGCGATGAAACTCGGAGCTGTTGATTATGTTGTCAAACCATTTGACCCGGACGAACTGATAATAAAACTCAAGAAAACCGTTGAGGGCAGGATAAGGCTCAAAGCATCGGAGGGAGAAAAAGAACATCTTATAACAGGAAAGTCTCCGGTAATACTCAAGATCAAGGAGTTAATCGGCAGGCTGGCAAAGGCACGCTCAAACGTTCTGATAACGGGAGAGAGCGGGACCGGCAAAGAGATGGCGGCGCGTATGATACATGAAACCGGACAGTCCGGCAGCGAACCGGTTATTCCGGTGTATAAAGCCGGCATCCCCGACACTCTACTTGAGAGTGAGCTCTTCGGATATGAAAAGGGTGCTTTTACAGGCGCTGTATCCAGAAAAGTCGGACTCTTTGAGGCCGCTTCCGGGGGTACAATATTTCTGGATGAGATAGGAGATATGCCGGCAGCACTGCAGGTCAAGATATTGAGAGTGCTGCAGGAACGCAAGATCCAGCGCCTCGGCTCGACAGTGCAGATACCGGTTGACCTCAGAGTTATCGCTGCTACACACAGAGATCTTGAAGAAGCAGTAAAGTCGGGAGAGTTCCGTGAAGATTTGTATTATAGGTTGAATGTGGTAAAAATCCACCTGCCGCCGTTAAGAGAACGCCTCGAAGATATCAGTCTGATTGCTCCGGAGATTGTCAAGCGTCTAAACATAAAACTCTCAACAAAAATTAAAACTATCTCACCGGAAGCTCTCTCAAAACTACAATCCTATCCGTTCCCGGGCAACATCCGTGAACTGGAAAACATCCTCGAAAGAGCAATTATTTTTACTGACGGGGACACGATAACTCCCAAGAATATAGATCTGCCGGTAAAGAGTGCCGATAATTCAGAGATTAATCTCATTCCCACTACAGTAAAAGGAGCGGAGAAGCAAACGATAATCGAGGCGCTCAGGAAGAATGGGGGCAACAGAACGAAATCTGCGCTGGAACTCGGCATATCGCGGCGGACACTTATCAACAAAATCAATGAGTATGATCTGCGTTAATTTAAGTTTCCCTATTTTCTCATTATACCGAGAATTGTGAGGTCATCGTACTGTTCGATATCGCCGCGGAATTTACCCTCCGCCTCGATAAGTTCCCTTATAACTGCCTCGGGAGTTTTTACCTTTGACGCATTTATAACATTCTCAACACGCTCGAGGCTGAACTCCTCGAACTGCTCCTCACCCGATGAATTAATAAACGTCTTACCGTTACGCGACTCCTCGATACCGTCACTAAACAGGAATATGATATCTCCCTTATCGAACTTGAGCCGTTCCTGGATATACGGATTGGGGAGCATCCACGCCTCAAGGACTCCGGCAGCACCGGAATCTGGATTGAGTTTTTCCCACACACATTTACCGAGCCGCTGACGATAAACAAGGAGCTGGGTGTAGCCGGCGTTGGTGAGTAGAGCCTCGCCGGTTTTGACGTTGAGGATCATCACGAGGATTGCGGCAAAACGTCCCTGGAACCCCTTTTCAGCTATCTGGTCATTAATCTTATTCACCACAGAAACAGTCTCCAACTTAGACTTGCCGGGCTTGAAGTCATAAAAAAACGTATGAAAAACCGTCGAAAT
Source organism: Spirochaetota bacterium (assembly GCA_041306845.1). Classification (GTDB taxonomy): domain Bacteria; phylum Spirochaetota; class GWE2-31-10; order GWE2-31-10; family GWE2-31-10; genus JBFZEO01. The sequence continues at coordinate 6,920 of JBFZEO010000058.1, read as the reverse complement.
CTGCACCATGATGAGCGCCGCAGGGACTGCCTTACCGGCAACGTCGCACATTATAAAGGCATAGTGATCGTCATCGAGTTTCTTGTAGTCAAAATAGTCTCCCGAAACACCCTTGGCACCCTCATAAAAACCGTAAAGATCGATGTGCTCCGTCGTGTACGGCTCAAGCGGGATAAACTTCTTCTGAATCTCCTTACCGAGCAAAAGCTGCTTATCTGCTTTGGCTTTTTCGATAAGTTTGTTTGTCATATCGTTAATCGCACTTGCCAGTACGGCGATCTCATCGCCGGTGTTTATGGTGAGACTCTCATTCTCGGAGCCGACAAGCGTTTCGTAGTCGTCGGTTTTTGAGATGACGCTGACGTGTTTGTACATTTTTTTTATAGGTCGAATGGTAGAAGTCGCGAGCAATACGGATCCGATCGCACTCAACAGGATAGCTATGAGCGTAACAGAAAGCACCATGAGGATCAGAGTATCTCTCTGACTTCCGAGACTCTTGATTGTCTCGCGGAATGAGTAGCAGATCCCGACATCACCGCGGTAAGTAAATTTACCCGATGTTTCATCTATAACATATAAAGGCAGATAAAAAAGATACGCATTCTTGAGGTCGTTATATTTTATCTCCGGCAAAATAACAATTTTTGAACTGACAAAACCGATCTCAAGCAGAATGTCAAAAACTTCCTTGTTCAAGCCGTTATTTCCCTTTTTAAGTTCATAGTTTTTTGTCTTGGAATTCTGGATATAAACGCTGTCGATAGATGATTTGTAGTTATCAAAAGTTTTGCGTATCTCATCGAGCCGCTCTTTGTCGTTTTGAATAGATTTTACGCTCAAACGGGCAGTCTTCAGATTCTCCATCCTATCAAGGATGTCAGATTTAAATTCTGTCTCGCTTATGATCTCAGGGATCTCTTTATTATTGTACGAATTTATAATTGCATTAAGATGTTTGTTATAAATGTTTTCTGTTATTTCGGAACGTTGAGCATCTATCCCGGCATTGCTAAGTGCCTTTGTATCTATGTTGTTGTAGATAACATCTTCATTCTTACCTTTAAAGTAGATAAACGTGTCATCGCCGCTTGCCTTTTTTATCCTCGTAAATACAAATCCGACGTTCGGAAGAGACGATATATTCTTGGGAACTGTAGCAAATTCGTACTCAGGAACATTGAGGTAGATGTTAGACTGCATACCCTGCTGAAAGTTGACAAGAACGAGTGAAAAACGTTTTTTTATCTCGTCGGTGAGGTTTCTCGTACCGCTTGTCAGGGCAAATGCGCCGACGGTAATCGCGGTTGAAGTTACTATGATTATCACAAGTGACAATATCAGCAGGGTATATTTCAGTGTTAATCCGAGTTTTATTTTCATAATCACCTCTTTTTGTTTCTCATAAAAGTTTCTTGATATCTGATCCTTGATCGAGTTGTATTCTTTTAACAAATTCTTCACATAGATTCTTTCATAACCGAGCATGGCAAGCTGTCGCGTTATGAGGAATATAATAAGCAGCCAGATCATAATTGAGACTGTAAAAACAATAACTGTTGCATTTATTTGATGCCCCATGACCTTAAAAGTTCCACTGAAAATGCTTCCGGATTCATCGGAGTAAAAAAGCCAGCTTGTTTTATAGTTTACCGGCTCTTTAAAAAATTTTAATCCCCGCTCCGGATGATTTAACCCGACATAAAAAGTTCCCTCATCTATCTTGGTTGCGGTTTTTTGCAGAATGAGACGGTCATTTGATATCTCAAAATCTTTTCTCGACAACTTGAAATCATAAGGAGCTTTCATATCTCTATCGATTATAATCCCGTCAATATTTCCAGCAGCATTAAATCCGCGTCCGGTTATCCTCAATAGTTTATCAGAAAATCCCCTATTCTCAAGAGAAACCGACCTTATACTTGTAGTTACCACGTAGTCATTGAGAATGAATTTGTTCCAATTTATCTCCGATCTGTTGCCCGCTTTATCGTAACCGGCGATCCCGATGGCAAGAATCCCGTTATCGAGATCACTGAGTTTTAATTCAGGCGCTTCAGTCGATGCTGCCGGCGCCACCCTGCTTTTAATGAAATTTTCATATTCATCTACAGCCTGTCGGCCCTCAGGATTTTCGGTAGGAAAGAATTTATAATAATAAACATACTTAGCTAAATCCTCCTCCCCTATCCGCGCGTTCCATCTGATATCCGGCGAGTTAGTCGAAAGAGTTCCGTCATCCTGAACTCCTGCCAGGTCAAACTCGGGAGCCGGCGGAGGAACAGTGTCAACTTCAAAGGTCGCCACCGCTTCCTCACTCACGTTGCCAGCGTTGTCGTATGACCTCATCTTGACATAGTAAGTTCCGTCAGTCAGATCTTTGTAACTTCTCTCTTTTATAAATGGAGTAATCCCGATAAGCGAAGTATTTATCCGTTCATCTGGATTTCGTGTCACAAGTATCCTGTTCTCTTTTATACCTGATATGTCATCGGGAGTTTTCCATTCCACAGAGACCTCAGTCTTGTTAGTCTTGCCGTGCTGCTCAAGTCCGTTGATGTAAATAATCGGTTTTGCCGCAAACTCGTCGGTATGTTGTGAATAAAAGAAATTTTTATCGGCATCTTGAGAGTTCCAGATAATGTACGGCTTATCCTTGTATATAAACGGAAAGTTAAGCATTGTCCTCCCGCGGACTCTTGCCATCTCAGATATCTCGGTACTCTCTCCGTTGTAGATCTGCCGGTAGTAATTCTGATAAGAACCGGTTTTGTTGTCGAACCAGTAGATATTTATCAGATTTTTATGGAGATAGATTTTAGGTGAATGTGCCTCCGACTGCGGATATGAGAGCATCTGCTCATATTTATCTTCCCATGTTGTCAGATCTATCATCTTGTAATATATCTTTGAAACAAATCCTTCATCTTCCTTTTCCCAGGCGATATGACATCTGTTATTTTCTATAAACATTACAGGTTTTTGATTGTGTTGACCTTTGCCGGTGGTGTTTATTGCCATCTTACTTGACCAGGTTTTACCGCCGTCAGTAGAGTATTCTATAAATATTTTATAATAAATCTTAGTATCGTTGTCTTCCTGTGACTTTGCCTGATAAATTATATATATCGCATCTCCGTTGTACGACAGTTCCGGATTGAGTAATCCAAGTAATCCGCTTCCGATAAAACTCTCAACATTAATTTCGCCGGACTCCTTTATGTTATAAAAATGGACCTTTTCTGATTCCCCATATGTGTAAAATAAAATATTCATCGTATTGTTTTTACCCGGGAAAATTCGCGGCAGATAGAACAGTTTGTTTTCATCAGAAAATGATTTTATGATTGTTTCAACAGGCGAAGTTTCGATGTTTGTAATTTTTTTTAACAGTATCCGCCGCTGGTCATCTCTATAAATAACGAACAGATTACCATTCTCACTAAAATAGGTGCTGTAATCAACGCAGAAATCGTTACTACTGAATGCTTTATCGATAGTAAACCCGATCTGTTTAAAATCAGAGTTACCGGTTTTTATCATAAACCTTATGGTAAAATAGGGACTGGCGGTTGAGTATGCCGAGTTGTCTGCGTAAACAAGTATTACACTGTCTCTACTGGGCAAGACTTCAAACTTACCCATTTTCCCCTGCAGGACGGTGTCTTCCCTATCCCAGTAGTATTTCTCTGCGGATAACGCTGCCGTTAATAACAATATTACAAATACTAATAGCGTTCTCTTTATCATAACCCTCTTTCCTGTATAAGGAGAAGTTTCTTCGCATTGGCGAGGAGCCCGTTAACCTTTTCACTCTTTTCTGCTCTCAATATTTGCTCACACAAATCGATTGCCAATCTATAATTCTCTTCAAGATACGCTTTTGACGCTTTGGCGTACAAACGCTCGTTATCTATCGTCAACGAAGGGAGATCCCTTCTAAGCCGTCTAAGCGATGAAACTCTGATTGAACCGGCTCCCGGTACATCTTCCCATATTTTCAGGGCTCTGTCGGCAAGGGCGAGCGCAGATTCATAGTTGCCGTTGTCATACGCTTTTTTTGCCTGTGCGATCAGATTTACCGCATCGCCTCTATCGACCTCTTTAACCGGAGCCTTTATGATCCCGAGTTTAAGAGAAGATTCCCTTATATATGAGTTGAGTTTATCGGTCTCATAGTTGTACTCAAGCAGCTGTTTGAATGCATTCAGTGCCCTCGTATAATTGCCCTCATTGTAGTAGTTTAGAGCCTCGGTAAAATACTCGCGGTATCTTTGTTTAAAAAACTCAATATCTCCTCTTGCCAGCAGGATTTTTATTTCCAGCTTCTTTGCTTTTTCGTAGAATGGTTTTTCGCTGAGGATTCTATCTTTGAGTGCCTCGGCTTTATCATAATCTTTAGCAAGAAGATATTTCTCCGCATTCTCATACCATTCCACAATGTTTTTATAAGCTCCGTCATCAAAAGTCAGAGTAGTCTCCTTCTTCATCTGAATTGCCGTCTCGATTCTCTGTTCAAGATTATCGGCGAGTTCATTCTTTTGTGAAGACTTCACATATAACATCTGCGCTTTTTTTATCTCGATACTTGCGTTTTTATAATCATCAGAATAAAGCAATTTTCGTGCATTCTTGACATACTCTTCGGCGTTCTCCATGTCTATCTGGAAAACTTCCCTCTCGATCTCCTTTAAGCGTTCCTGGATAAATGCAACTTTTTCTGTTGTCTCTTTTGACTTGGACATATCAAGGATTTCGAGATAAGTTTTCATCGCCTCTTCATAATTAGTTTTTGCATTCTCATAATTTTTGTTCTTAAACTGAGCATTCGCTGTCTTGTATTTTTCATCTCCGATTGCAACAAGATTATTTATCTTTATTTTTATATTTTCAAAATTAAGTATCTCATAATTGATGCTTTTCTCTCTGTCTGAGGACTCTCTTCTAAGTTCATCATAACGTTGCTTTTCATTAGCAAGCTGAACCATATTAAACATCGGATTGCCGGCGACATCATCGAGCGGAACTATCGTTTTCTTCAAAACAGCAAGCTCCTCGGTCATCTTGCCAAGCGTAGTTGCCGCTCCGACAACATTGCTGTTATCAAGGTTGTTTTTATGGTCAGTTATGAGCATCCCTATCTTGTTATTCAGCAGTTTAACCTCTTTTTCCCGGGCATAGTATGACAATTTTTGTTTCTCAGATTCGTACTTTATAAAACTGATAGCGTTGAGAATGGATCGGTTCCCATACCGTATATCGTTCCCCTCATAGATGCTGCCATAAAAATATCTGCTAAAAAAAGTTCTGTTATCGAGTACTTTTAGTATAGCATCCAGATCCCTTGAGTCATCCCTCGAAGGAGTGTCATTTGTTATTTTTTGAGCGGCATAACTCATTATTTTATCATAAAGTTTTTTGTATCTGAATGACACCGATGATGCTGCCGCCTCTATATATTTCCTTGTAATGAGCTGATATGCACTATAATTTAATTGCTGTTGATCCGCAACATTGACATTCTCAGACAACTTGCGGTAAAGATCTCTTAATTTACTCTCCACTCTCCGGACACTATCAATATATCCGTCATAAACACCAACAGATGAAACGGCACTCTCAACAGAATCTATCTGAGGAACTTCAAAATTATCCGGATTGAGATCGTTTAATCCTGCAGTCAGATCGTCAAAATCCTTGATAACCCCGGAACTCTCCATTCTATAAGAATTTACAGCACTGTTTAGGTAGTTGAACGCATCCGAATATCTCCCCTCGGTGATCGCAGTCTCGGCAAGAGCAATCAGCTCAACAAAACCGGAGCGGATTGACACGATGTTTTGCAGCTCTTTAGCCTTAGTCACAATCTTTGTTGTTTCGTCATCATAGATTCCTGTCAGGCTGAATGTCTTAAGAAATTCCGCAGCCTCGTCAAACTTGTTTTTTGAGTACATATTCATCAGTGTTTCGGTGTTCTCTATCATCTTGTCTTTTACTTTCTGGATTCTTTCTATCAGTTTGAGAATGTATTCCTGGTTGTGAAAATCTTTAGTGTACTCCACAGAGAGGATACCGAGGGCATCTCTATAATTCTTTTCCTTGATAAGCTTCTCTGCCCTGTTGACATTCGGATTGTCGGTAACAGGATACAAATTGCACATCGCAGTAATTATCAAGAAAATAATATAAATCTTTTTATGCACCGTAAATTTTATCTTCATTACTATTAATTTTAATACTTTTTTTAGTATCGTCTTTTTTTTTACAAAATCTTACTCAATTTAGCCGTAAATAATACAATAAAGCCCAAATTTGGTCAATCTGCTTTCAGATTAACTCCAAATAAACCGATGATATTCGTATGAATGCAGCCGATTTTGATAATTTTGGACAAATGGGATCTAATCTGATATAATCTCACATCAGCAATAATGGGTTAGAATTTTTAAAAGTAAGGGTGCTAATTTGTATAAAAGAAATATTATACCATTGATTTTTGTTCTATTTATGATTTTATCATGCGGTTTGAAAGACAACTCCCCAAAAGTATATTTTTTATCATCTGTAGTTTCCGATGACAAGTTTTTTACTGATGAGAGTTTCTTTAATGTCGAGACGACAACTCAAGTTTACAGAGTAAATTCGCTCGATGCATGGGTTTTCGGATTGAGAGAGAACTCCTACGGGACTCTAAGGAAAAATATCAATTCTTTAAAATCACATTTTACCGGCGGAAAGAAACCAATTTTCAGCTGCGTAGAAACAACCGGCGATATGTCCTCAACAGTCGAGAGTCAGAAACCTCAACTGATATATCCAAACTTCGATACAGGCATAAGAGATTATTTAAGAAAAAACAACTGTAAAAAGTTATTTCCTGTTTTTAACACGACATTTGACGGAGAGTTCAAAGATTATTC